>WJIP01000051.1 GCA_014730185.1 Caldithrix sp.
CGATGGGACATTGGCCGGCGTACCGATTTCCAGTCGATATCTAAACATACTTTCACACAATTCTTTTTTGGATGGGATTTTTAACATAATTTTATGGGCATTGGATTAATGTACTCAATGATATTTAAAAACTTATGGTTCCTGGTTTTTGTTGTAATCTCGGTTGCCTGTCAACGCCCGGCTCTGCATAAAGAACCCGATAATAAAACCAGTCCCGTTGTTACAGAAGCGGTTAATTATCAACGACAGAATTATTATCCCGTAAAGCTGGAACCTCCCTATTCCATCATTGACGAAGATGACGTTCCGGGAATGCCAGTTGCCAATTTTTGTGTTGTGGATGACAAATTATTTTTTACAGGTAGTAAAGGTCATTTGATAGCTGCCGATGCAGATGACCTGGGGGCCGATCATATCGATTTATCTGAAGCAATTTCCGCCGCCCCCAGTTTTCGTTATCCATTGTTGTTGGTTGCCTCCGAGGTTGAAGGTCCCGGCCTGCTCGCTTATCATATTTTAAGTGGGCAGATTGTGTGGACACATAACCCAGGTCCATCGGTTAATGCACCGGTTATCCTGGGTGATCAAGTGTATCATACAAACCTATCGCGCCAGATTATGCAATTGGATCTGGCCAGCGGTTCCGTAACGGGTACACTTAAACTGGATGAACAGCCCGTTTCACATTTGGCTGTTCATGACAAAAAGTTGATAACGACTTCAACAAATGGACAAGTGCTGAGTATAACAGCCCAAAATAACTTGCAGGTTCAATGGAAGAAAAAAATAGCCCGTGCCTTTCGTACTTATCCCGTTATAAATGGAAACCATATTTACGTAGCTACCTATGATGGCAAATTTATAGTGATTGACACTGATGGGTCCATGATATATGAGCGCGATGCCGGTGTATCGTTATATACAGCAGTCTCGACTGATGAATCTTCCATCTTTTTACCACAGAGTAATGGCTACTTAGTAGCAATTGATGCATTGTCTTTTAAAACCTTATGGAAAACAAAGCTTGACGGTCCCATGACGATACCGGCACTCGTTACAAGAGATCACATTGTCGCTGGTACATCACAAAAAAAGCTGTTCTTCATAAAGAAAGAAAATGGACAAATCATTCAGGAGTTAGACATAGAGGGACGTTTGAGCGCTCTGCCTGTTCGTATAGAAGAGAAACTTTACATCGGTTATGAATACAATCACATTGCTGCTTTAATACCTGATAAGGATGTGAACGATGACCAATAATATATATGCTTTATTCAAAACTCTTGGTTTAGTTTTGTCCATAATAGCACTATCCAATGCCCAAAGTCCAAATCCCAAAGCACATTTTAATATGACCGTTGTGTCAGACACCCTGCATTCGGTTGTTTCGGAAGATACCATAGGGGAGAAAGCGGCTACCAGTCGTTTTATTATAGCTAATAAACTCTGGCAACTGCCTGTTTTAGAAGACAGTACTGGTTCGCCTGGAATACTGGAGAGCTCCATTTTCAAAAGCTATTCATCCAGTGAAAGAGATCCGTTTAATTTCCCCTACAAAAAATGGCATTTGAAAAAGAATGGTAGGTCAACAAAACACGATCCGCATTTTGATTTCCGCTCATGGCAGAAACCGGCTATTTTAGTGACTGCCGTCGCTACCAACTGGTTATCCTTCTATATGAAAAGGAAAGCGGATGATTATTACGAAAAATATAAAGCAACCTCCGATGTGGATAAATTAGAACGGTATTATAACCGTACAAAATATTTTGACACAGCATCAAATGTATTCCTGGGTATAGCTACCCTCACCCTAAGCGGTTATTTATACCTTTTATTGACCTCGGATTAATCATATAGTCGGAACAATTGAGGTAATTTTTGCACAACAACCTGAAACCATTCCGGAAGAGAGCTGTCAAAATTCAATGATTGACCACTCACAGGATGATTGAATATGAGCTGTTTGGCATGCAATACCTGGTGAGGTACTAATCTGAGCAGATGGCCACCTCTTTTCTGTAATTCTGGCGGCAATTGTTTAATACGGCTTTCCCTCCCGTTATAATCACCGTCTCCTACCACCGGATGATGAATATGTTTTAGATGAACTCTTATCTGGTGCGTACGCCCTGTTTCCAGTTTGATTTGCAATAAACTACAATACGTATAATCACGGATAACCTTATAGTGTGTAATAGCCTGTCGGCCTTTTTGTCCGACCGTCATTTTGGTGGGTTCACGTTTACTTCGTGAAATATTCCCTTCTATGGTTCCACCATCCTGCTCAAAATTCCCCCACACCAAAGCCTGATAAATCCGATGGATAGTTTTTTGCTCAAACTGGCGGCGTAACTGTCTTAGAGCGTAATTATTTTTTGCCACAACAAGCAATCCGCTTGTATTTTTATCCAACCGATGCACTATACCTGGGCGTTCCATATCACCATCGGATTGCGCTAACTGTTTCGTGTGATGTAAAAGAGCGTGTACAAGTGTATTTGTGTTTGTCCCTCTACCCGGATGCACAATCATTCCCGCTGGTTTGTTAATCACAAGAACATCATCATCTTCATAAATTATGTCCAATGGAATGTCTGCAGGTTGCAGATTCAGTCTTTCTATAGGGAATTCAATGGACACCGATTGACCTGTTTTAAGGCGGTACCCACTTTTTACCGAAGAGTTATCCACAAGCACGTTCTTGTTTTTGATCAGTTTATTAAAATAAGATCGTGAATAACCTGAGAACCTCGCATTTAAAAATTGATCCAAACGCTGATTCTCAGCTTCAACGGATACTGTGATGTTTTTTTTAACTGGATTGTTCATCCGATACAGTAGCGGTATCCGGGGTTTGCTTTAAAGGATCGCCAATAAAAATAAGATAGATAATTAAAATGATCATACCTGTGCTGACGGCCATATCCGCAACATTGAATACCGGCCATCGATACATTTGATAGCCGCTAAATTGAACTCCAAAAATATTAAAGGCAGGAACAATAATGTTAAAAAATTCAAAATCCAGAAAATCGATCACTCGGCCATACATAAAGCGATCAACGATGTTACCGATAGCACCGGCTGAAATAAATGACAAAGCCACTTGTATCAACCACCCTTCATTGCGCAGGCGATACAGATAATAAAAAACCAATACAGCGGCAAAGAAAGAAAGCGCCAGAAACAGATTGGCATTTCCAAATCGAATCCCAAATGCCATTCCCGGATTTTCTATATAGGTCAATTTAAAAAAATCCCCTAAAACCGGTATTTGCTGACCTAACTGCATATTGGTTTTGACAATATATTTTGTCAGCTGGTCTAGAAAAGTAATGGCAGCAATCAAAATGACGATTACGGTCGAACTGATCGAATATTTTTTAAATTGATTAATTTTACGCATTCCCTGTTATTTTTTATTTGATAGCTGTTGTTTGGCTTCGAAACTTATGGTTGTCGTCGGTACTGCCTTCAGGCGTTCTTTATTGATTAATTTGCCGGTTACACGACATACGCCGTAGGTACCATTTTCTATCCGTTCCAATGCCTCATCGATCTGTTTGATATATTTCTCATCCCGGGCGACAAACAGAAACACCTTTTCCCTTTCCATGGCGTCCGTTCCCTGATCGGCCATATGATAAGAATAAGCAGAGTGTTCACCGGAGGAATCCTTGGATGAGCCTTCCATAATTATCGATTTCAGATACTCTAAATTAGTCTGTACCTTTTTTCTTTTTTCCAGTAAGAGTTTTCTAAAAAACTCAAGGTCTTCCTTAGACATTTTTTGCATCAATAACGCCTCCTTTAACGTCAACTATCTTTTTGCAAGCCAACGTAAAACGTTTCATCTTCAATATTGACTTGCTTTTTGAAATCTGTTTTTACTTGGTCAAACACCAAATTGTTAGCTAGTGTTTCTGCGCAAATGTAATCTTTGCGGTTTTCTAGAAATTTTCGATTATTATCTGGAATGGCTTCAACCAAAATAACAATTTGATCCGTAACCTCAAAACCCGCTTCTTTGCGTAAATTTTGAATCCGGTTAACGAACTCTCTGGCGTACCCTTCCTCGATCAAAGCATTACTTAACTGCGTAAACAGAGCAATGGTAATATCCCTGTCAGAATGAGCAACATACCCCTCTTTGGCCTCGGATTGCACTATTATGTCCTCGGCACCCAGGCGAAACTCATGGCCATCGATGGAAACATGTTCATATCCGTTGCTCAAAAAGGATTGAATTTGTTCCATCTTAAAATTCTGTATGGTTTCATTAAGCCGGCTCATCATCTTCCCTGCTCTGGATCCAAGATTTTTAAAATTGGGCTTAGCTTTCAAGTTTACGATGGAAGCCGGATCTTCTTCAATCCTTACCTTCTTTATGTTAAGTTCATCCCGAATAATCGAGTCCATTTCTTCAATATAACGCTTTTCGCGTTTGGATTTAGTAACAACTACCAGCTCGGATAAAGGTTGGCGCACTTTTAATTGAGCTTCATTGCGTAAAGCGCGAGCACTTGTTACCACTTTCTGTGCCAATAACATTTTATCTTCCAGGTCTGTATCGATTAAAGCGCGTTGATCTGCGGAAAGTTTAGGATAATAACACAAATGAACACTTTCTTCATCTTTATCTTTAATCCTTAAATTGAGATATACTTCTTCACTGATAAATGGCGCAAAAGGCGCTGTCATTTTAACCGTTGTAATCAATACTTCATACAATGTCTGATAAGCACCTATTTTATCCTCACTGTTCTCCGACTTCCAAAAACGTCTACGATTCCGGCGCACATACCAGTTGGACACATCGTCAATTATAAAATCCGAAACCGCTCTGGCTGCTTTTGTTAACTCGTAGTTGTTATAGTATCCTTCCACTTTATCAATAACTGAATAAAGCCGTGAGATAATCCAACGATCTATCTCTGTACGTTCAACCACCGGTATACGTTTCTTGGTAGGATCGAACCGATCAATATTGGCATACAAAACAAAGAAAGAATACGTATTAATCAGAGTATTAAAAAATTTGCGCTGTATCTCCTGTAATCCGGCCGGATCAAACTTTTTGGGTATCCATGGGGGAGAAACAGCCATAAGATACCAGCGTATGGTGTCTGCGCCGTATTTTTGTATCATGTCCGAAGGCACAACTACGTTACCTTTGGACTTGCTCATTTTTTGACCGTTTTTATCCAGAATCAATTCGTTGACAACTATATTTTTATAGGCCGGCTTATCAAAGAGCAAAGTGGATATCGCCAGTAAACTGTAAAACCATCCCCGCGTCTGATCAATGCCTTCACAGATAAAATCTGCCGGGAAATTTTTCTCGAAGGTTTCTTTGTTTTCAAAGGGATAGTGCCATTGGGCAATCGGCATACTGCCTGAGTCAAACCAACAGTCGATTACTTCCGGAACTCTACGCATTTTTCCACTACATTTGTCGCAGCTTAATTCTATCTTATCCACATATGGCTTATGTAAATCCAGTTTACTTTTGTCTTCTTCACTTAAATTGGTGGCTCGCTCGAAGAGTTCATTGACAGAGCTTACAGCATGTTGATGATCACAATCATCACAAATCCAAATATTTAAAGGTGTACCCCAATAACGATCCCTCGACAGACTCCAGTCCACATTATTTTTCAGCCATTCTCCAAAGCGACCTTCGCCCACTTCCTTGGGATACCAGTTGATTTGCGAATTATTTTTGAGTAAGGACTCCCGGAAGGTGGATGTTCGGATATACCAGGATTCCCGGGCATAATACAATAATGGTGAATCACACCGCCAACAGTGCGGATAACTATGCTCAATTTTAGTTTTCTTAACAAGAATCTTCTTGGCTTTAAGATCTCTCATTATAAGTTCATCAGCATCCTTCACGAACATCCTGGCGTAATCGGTAATTTCGTCGGTAAAAGCACCGGTATGGTCTACTGGACGCATAACCGGCAGATCATGTTCACTGCCAAGCCGATTATCATCTTCGCCAAAAGCCGGAGCAATATGCACAATACCGGTACCATCCTCTGTGGTTACGAAGTCCGCCGTTGTGATGTAAAAGGCTTTACTTTGATTTTCAACCGGTATAAAATCGAAAATTCGTTCATAGCGTTTGCCCTTGAGAGCTTCGCCTTCAAATGTATTTATAATTTCATAAGTACCGGACTCAAATAAATCTTCAACACGGGCTTTAGCCATTATATAGTCGTCATTTTCATGACGTACCCGCACATATTCCACGTCTGGATGAACAGCTAAAGCAACGTTTGATATTAGAGTCCAGGGGGTGGTTGTCCATACCAGGAAGTAGGTTTGGGGTTCGTCCTCAAGTTTAACACGAACATAAATGGACGGATCTTTAATCTCTTTATAACCTTGGGATACCTCATGACTGCTTAGGGGTGTTTCACACCGAGGGCAGTAAGGCAGAATTTTAAATCCTTTATATAATAAATTTTTTTTCCATAATTCACTGAGTATCCACCAAACCGATTCGATATAGTCGTTTTCGAAAGTGATATAAGGATGATCCAAATCCAACCAGTAGCCAATGCGCTCGGTAAGTTCATCCCAATCATTTTTATAAGCAAATACGCTATGACGGCACTTGTTGTTGAATTTTTCTATACCATAATTTTCAATCTGTTCTTTATCTTTTAATTGCAGTTGTTTTTCCACTTCTATTTCGACCGGTAGACCATGGGTATCCCATCCGGCTTTACGGTTCACATAATATCCTTGCATGGTTTTGTATCGGCACACTACATCCTTTACCGTACGGGACATAACATGATGGATACCTGGTTTACCATTAGCCGTAGGCGGACCTTCGAAAAACACAAAATTTTCCTTACCCTTTGTTTTTTCCAGGCTTTTCTTGAAAATACTATTTTCCTTCCAAAACTGCAGTATATTTTCTTCAATTTGCGGTAAATTTAACTTACTGGACACTTCTTTGAACATAATTTATCCTATTATTCCTCTGAAGGTAACTTCCCGTTATATTATAATTTTTCTACCAATTTTTCCATTAATAATGTTAATTTCGGTTCGGCATTATTAGCCGTTTCAATAATCTCTGTAACGTCTACCGGTTCCAAGGCATCAGGGAAACACTCATCTGTAATGACGGAGATGCCAAAGACTTCCATACTCATATGCACACCTACAATATTTTCCGGTACTGTGGACATACCTACCACATCTGCCCCGGCTAATCTGAGGAATCGATATTCGGCCCGGGTTTCCAAACTGGGTCCGGGAACAGCCACAAATACGCCTTTATGAACTTTAATTTTATTTTCCAGAGCAATGTTTTCTGTCAATTCAATTAGGCGCCCGGAATAAGGTTCGGACATATCAGGAAAGCGGGTACCATATTGATCCAGATTTTGCCCGATCAACGGATTGGTACCTAACAAATTGATATGGTCATCAATAATCATTAAATCACCCTTGCGATATTGGGGATTCATACCTCCGGCAGCATTGGATATCAGTAAGGTCTTGATGCCCATAGCACCCATCACTCTAACCGGAAAAGTGATATCCTGCATGGAATACCCTTCGTAATAATGAAAACGCCCTTGCATCACCATTATTGATTTTCCGCCAAGTTTACCAAAAATCAATTTTCCTTCATGACTTTCTACCGTAGAAACGGGAAAATGAGGAATATCGCTATAGGATAGAACAACTTCTGTTTGAATATCCTTGGTAAGGCCTCCAAGGCCGGTACCTAAAATTATTCCGATCTCGGGTTCGTATTTTATATTCTTGGTTATGTAAGCAACCGCTTGTTCAATATTTTCCAGATAGCTTTCCCTGCTGAGCCATTGCATGTTATTTTTCCTTATTCTTGCCCTCAATTTTTTCCAAGAGTTCTTGTTTCTGTTTTTTCAACTCCTCGATTTTTTGTTTCTCGTTTTCAATCAATTTGCTATTCTGATAACGTGCTTTTCGGGCTTTAAATGCAGCTTCATCCCAATCTTCAGCAGCTCCTTTCTGTCCGAAAAACCATGCACCCAGTCCCCCAAACAACAAAATACTAACATTGCCCATCAAAGGTTGATCGGCAGCGTATAGACCAATGCCCGCCGCTGTGCCAATCGTTGCCCCCAGAATCAATCCACCACTACCATACAATAACATATTTTTAGGATTTTTATAGCTTTTAATTTCCGGAACCGGAATGGCATTGCCATTAAAATCATAAACCGTACTTATTTTTTTTATCCATTTGACATTGTTGAATTTGATGGCTTCTTTCTGATGGGTTTCCGAATCAACATAATACAGTTGTTCACTATCTCCGTTTATGATTATACCCTCACGTTGCGTGCCATCTTGCAGGGCTATGCGAACCGATTCCTGCGATTCAGGATTATCCGGTGAAATAAATTTATTACTGGAACAGCTCATTAATCCCACAAGTATAATAAAAAGCAAAACAATTGAACTAAAATGTCTCATAGAAGAGCTCCTATTTTAATATCTCATCAACATCAATATCATCCCCGAAGATATCCTTAAAATAATCTTCCTTAGTCTTATTTGATTTATCTTGGTTTGATTTCTGTTCATCCTGATGAGATTTTTTTACAGAACTTTCCTCTTCTCCCTTTTCTTTCTGCTTATTTGGCTCGGAAGCTTCATTTTTAGTTTGTTTGGATTGACTTCCCGAAAAGTTCTTTTTTGTTTTATCCTTTAAGTCTTTTTTATCTTGATCGTCAATACCCAAAACATCCAGCAATTCCATCTGAGAGGAAAGCACATGCCTTAATCGGGCAATGAAAGATTCTTTTTGCTGTTTAAGATAAGTTACTTCTTCCTGCATCTTTCTTACTCGGTTTTTGGCATCTTCAAGCAATTTTGTAGCAGCCAGTTCTGCTTCTTTACGGATTAAATTTGCTTCCTTATTTGAATTTTCTTTGGATTGTTCGGATGTTTCCTGAACTTTGTACAGCGTTTGCTTTAGCGTCTTCTCCACTTCCTTAAAATGCTTGAGTTCGGCTTCAAGGGAGGTGACTTTTTTATTTAAATTCTGATTTTCATCCAGTATATTTTCATATTCGGTGGCCAGCAGATCAAGAAATGTATCCACTTCAATTGGATCGTAGCCTCGCATACTCTTTTTAAATTCCTGGTTTTTAATATCAATTGGTGTAAACTTCAAGGTTTTTACCTCCCTCTTGAACCAAAAATTGCCGTACCAATGCGCACAATTGTACTGCCTTCTTCAATGGCTAGCTCAAAATCCTGGGTCATCCCCATAGACATCACGGAAATTTTTGATGGTTCCACATGTTGAGCTAATGCTTCCCGCTTTTTGTATAATTGCCGAAATGCATTTCGAACGATCTGCTGATCTTCCGTAAAGGGCGCGATGGTCATTAATCCTTTTAATTCAATGTTGGACAAACCATCAATTTCCAGAAAACGATCTACGGTCTCTTCCGGCTGTATTCCAAACTTAGACTTTTCACCGCTTGTGTTTACTTCCAATAAACCTTCAACTTTAATTTCATGTTTCAGACAATATTCCGAAATTGACTGAGCAAGATGCATCGAATCTATGGAATGGGTCAGTTCAGCGATCGGAGCCACAAATTTAATTTTATTCGTTTGTAAATGTCCTATAAAGTGCCAGTGGATGTCTTGCGGTAGTTGTTTGTGTTTAACCCGTAAATCCTGCGCCCTGCTTTCACCAAACAGCCGCAACCCTGTCTGATCATAAACATCCTGAATTACATCTGTCGAAAAGGTTTTACATACGGCTAAAAGTTCAATATCTTTTTCAGATCGACCGGAACGCTGGCATGCTTTGACAATACGCTCCTGTACTCTCTTAACATTATCTGTGAAATTCATTTTATAAAAGCAACGAACTTAAATAATTCTGTGAATCAATGCAATAAATGTCCCCGTTGCTTAACCTATCCTTAACATACAATCTTTAATTATTTTGTTGAAAACCGATATTTTTATGTTGTTCCTGCCCGTGCGTTTTGATTTCACCATAGATTTCTTCATACTTTTTAACATTATCCTGAAGTGCTTTCAATAATGATTTAGCATGGGGAGGCGCCATAATTATCCTGGAGTATACTTTAGCTTTGGGGCGCCCCGGAACAATACGTGTAAAATCCAATACAAATTCAGCTGAAGAATGGGTAATGAGGACAAGATTGCTGTAGGTGCCTTCAGCCTGTTCATCCGACAGTTCAATGTTTATTTTCTGATTGGATGGTTGATTATGCATTTAAACCGTTCCTTTCCGTTTCAGTTAACAAATTGATTTATATAAACGCAGAAACCAAATTGTTTATTATACATAATATAAATAAACTGATATTTGTGTATTTGGTTAATCCGAATACGCGACGTAAATTACGGAAATTTAGAAATATCTATTCATTAAATCAAGAAAGGCCAGGAGTAAATGGGCCGTATTCCCGCGGATAAAATTCATGAAATCAGGACGTCCATTAACATAGCACATTATATCTCGCAATTTGTAAATCTTAAAAAGACGGGAGCTAATTATAAGGGATTATGCCCCTTTCATCAGGAAAAGACACCTTCGTTTCTAGTTAATCCGGAAAAACAAATTTTTCATTGTTTCGGATGCGGCAAAGGCGGTAATATTTACACCTTTATTACAGATTACGAAAAAATGTCATTTATTGAAGCTGTAAAAAAGGCCGCAGATTTTGCCGGTATTCTGTTGCCGGAATATGAGAGAGAAGGGCAATCGAGTGAGTATATAGACAATTTATATGAGATTAACGAAATAGCTTGCAAGCTATTTGAAAATAATTTATATAAAACAGCCAATAAACAACAGTTAAATTACTTTTTTAACAGAAATTTAAGTGAATCCACCATAAAAGACTTTCGTCTTGGTTACGCTGCAAACAGTTTCGAACAGCTGTTGCAGCATTTCAGAGAAAACCGGATTGAATTGAAAAATGCTAAATTACTGGGCCTACTGCAGCAAAGAGAACGGGACGACAAATTCTATGACAAATTCAGACACCGGGTTATTTTCCCCTTTTTTAGCGCCGGAGGTAAAATTGTAGGTTTTGGTGGACGCAAATTAAATGAGGATCAACAACCCAAATATCTGAATAGTCCTGAAAGCCCCATATACAAAAAGAGTGAGTTATTATACGGACTTTTCCAGGCCAATCAGGCCATTCGGTCACAAGGGTATGCGGTGCTGGTCGAAGGATATTTTGATTTGTTACGTTTATATGAAAATGATATAAAAAATGTGGTTGCCAGTAGCGGCACAGCATTGTCGGATAGACAAGCGGGAATCCTAAGACGTTACACAAATTCAGTATATATTGCCTACGATGGGGATGATGCAGGTATTAAAGCCGCTGTACGCAGTGCCCAAATCCTGGAAAAAGA
>WJIP01000052.1 GCA_014730185.1 Caldithrix sp.
ATGTTATGACCATACCAAAGACAGATGAGTGAGTTTCGCGCCGGATCATCCAAAAGCTTCTTCACCCAGCCACGCCTTTTTAAGGCCAATTACCAGAATTGTCGCAATTAACTTGGCGGATTAACCATCTAAATTGCGTTCTACCAGTTGTTCAAGAAAATTAGCTTCGGTCATAAACGGAACGGTGATATGCCCCTGTCCCTCGTGGGCTTCGTTCCATTGTTTAACCGTTTCAACAGCATTGGCATTGCGCGCCCAACCCCGCCGGGCCACGCCGCCCATCACATCCCAGGATAAACCTCGTTTTAATACCTCATCCGTCTCTTTAGTGCCATCCAATACGATGCCGTTACCGCCGTTGCTGGCCCGGCCGATGCCCACACCGCCTCCGTTGGACAACACCACCAGAGTCATACCCCGGGCTACATTGCCGGCAAAGCATTGCACCGACATATCGGCGGTTGTGCGGCTGCCGTCGTAAATGTTAGCCGTTTCCCGGAAGGGCGAATCGGTTCCCGACACGTCATGATGATCTCGTCCGATTATCACCGGCCCGATGTCGCCGTTGCCCACCATTTCGTTGAATTTCAAAGCGATGCGTACCCGGCCCGCTTCATCGGAATACAAAATGCGCGCTTTAGTACCCACCACCAGCTTATTTTCATCCGCCGTGGCGATCCAATGGTGGTTGTCGCGATGAACGGAACTTTCCGCCGGATCGATACAGTCCATAGCCGCCCGGTCGGTTTTGTGTAAGTCTTCAGCCTTTCCACTCAGGCAAACCCAGCGAAACGGACCAAAGCCCCGATCAAAACAGATGGGGCCCATAATATCTTCCACATACGAGGGCCAGATAAAACCCTCACTGGTATCCTGTCCGTTTTTTGCAATGTTTTTTTCGCCGGCCTCAAAAATGGAGGCCATAAAGCTGTTGCCGTAATCCCAGAAATAGGCGCCTTTGTCGGTTAACCGTTTGAGCCATTTAAAATGACGGCGCAGAGATTCATCGACCAATTGATTAAATGTTTGAGGTTCATCCTTAAGCAGCACCCGCCCTTTTTCAAATGAGATACCGGCCGGCGTGTAACCGCCCTCGTAAACCGCATGGCAGGAAGTTTGATCGGACAGCAGTTCGATAGTGATATTCTGCTTCTCAATAAATTCCAGTAAGTCCACTACATTGCCGTGATAGGCAATAGAAACGGCCCGTCCTTCTTTTTTGTACTGATCGATCCAGCCGGCAATTTCCGACAGATCGGCGGATACTTTGCTGACCCAGCCCTGTTCGAGGCGCGTCTTTATGCGGCTCTCATCCACCTCGGCAATCACCCCCACGCCGCCGGCGATTTCCACCGCTTTGGCCTGCGCTCCGGACATGCCGCCCAGTCCGGACGATACAAAACAGACGCCCTTCAGGTCTTTATCCTCCGGTATACCCAGATAGAGCCGACCGGCGTTGAGCAGGGTGAGATACGTGCCGTGCACAATGCCCTGCGGGCCAATGTACATCCACCCCCCGGCGGTCATTTGCCCGTAATTGGACACGCCCAGGGCGGCCATTTTTTTGAAATGGTCGATGTTATCCCACTGCCCGACCAGCAAGCCATTAGTAGAGATTACCAGCGGCGCTTCCTTAGTGGAAGGAAAAATCCCCAGCGGATGGCCCGAACTGACCACTAATGTTTGATCTTCGCGGATAACTTCCAGATATTGTTTGATAAGCCGGTACTGCATCCAGTTCTGACAGACCTGGCCGGTTTCGCCATACGTAACCAGCTCGTAAGGATACAGGGCCACGTCAAAATCGAGATTATTATCAATGTTGACCTGCAGGGCGCGCGCTTTAAGGATACCCTTATATTGATCCACCGGCTTGCCTTGGATATGGCCCTGCGGTCGATAGCGGTAGCCGTATATACGGCCCATGGTTTTGAGTTCCTGCAGAAACTCGGGGGCCAGCGTGTCGTGCAGCGATTGCGGCACATAACGCAGGGCGTTTTTCAAAGCGGTTACGGTTTCGATTTTGCTCAGATTAAACCCGCGATTGGGCGCCCGACGGATGCCCGATTCGAATGTTTTTTCAGGAGGCAGCTCCGCCGGAAGTTGGATCGTTTTGCCTGCGGCCTTACTCAAATTGTTCATATGGTTACTCCCTAATTTCCTTTACTTTTGAAATATATTATCCTTTCTAATACCCCGCGGCCTGGCCGTCCTTGCGCGATTCGGAAGCGCCGTAGTAGACGCTCTGCTCGGCGTCATACATTATGGCCTGATAGCCGCCGAATCCACCCACGGTTTTGCCCACACGGTGACCCCTTTTGATCAACCCGCGGATGCTTTCACCGGAAAAGCCGTTTTCCACATACACCCTTCCACCATCGGTCATTGCAGAGCCGGTAGGCTGCGACGATCCGCTGTGTCGAATACGCGGAGCGTCTCCGGCGTCCTGCAGGTTCATGCCGAAGTCGATCAGATTAACCACAATTTGGGCATGGCCCTGAGGCTGCATGGATCCGCCCATCACCCCAAAGCTGATCCACGGTTGGCCGTCTT
Organism: Caldithrix sp.; assembly: GCA_014730185.1. Classification (GTDB taxonomy): domain Bacteria; phylum Calditrichota; class Calditrichia; order Calditrichales; family Calditrichaceae; genus WJIP01. The sequence continues at coordinate 2,554 of WJIP01000052.1, forward strand.
TGGTAATAAAAGCGGGGATGATGGTATGAAATGGCCGCTTCCCGGGTGCATAAGTATTGGGCTGCCCCTCTTGCAGCGTAAACAACTCGCCGCGATCCTGCAGGCAAAATCCCAGACCTTCCGGACACATCCCGGAACCCAACCCCCGATAGTTGCTCTGGATCAGGGAAACCATATTGCCGGCGGAATCGGCCACGGTCAGGTAAATGGTGTCGCCGTCTTCCAGCGCCGGTTGACCTGTGGGATAGCTTCGTGCGGCCCGATTGGGGTCGAGCAGCGCCCGGCGTTCTTTGGCGTAGGCTTTGGAAATCAGTTGCTGTACGGGGATATCCGCAAAATCGGGATCGGCGTAAAAATGTGCCCGGTCCTCAAAGGCCAGCTTTTTTGCTTCCACAAAATGATGGATGTATTCGGTGCTGCCAAATCCCATGGCTTTGATATCAAATCCTTCCAGAATATTCAGGATTTGCAGGGCGGCAATGCCCTGCCCGTTGGGCGGTAGTTCCCAGACCTCATAACCGCGGTAATTGGTGGATACGGGTTCCACCCATTCCGATTGATGAGCGGCTAAATCCTCATAGGATAAAAAGCCGCCGTTTTCTTTCATATAAGCATCAATAGTATTGGCAATGGATCCCTTATAAAAGGCGTCCCGGCCTTTATCGGCAAGGATTTGCAGAGTTCGGGCCAGCGCCTGATTTTTGAAAATTTCTCCTTTTTGGGGTGCCCGGCCGCCGGGCATAAATATTTCGGCAAAACCGGGATATTTTTGCAGCATGGGCGCCTGACGGCTCCAATAATAGGAGATGACTTCCGAAACCGGAAAGCCTTCCTCAGCATAACCGATGGCCGGTTCTAAAATTTGGGACATGGGCAGTTGGCCAAATTTTTCATGCAGCTCGAACCAGCCATCCACACAGCCGGGCACTGACACGGGAAGCGGTCCATAAGCCGGAATCTTTTTATAATCATTTTGTTTGAAATAGTCCAAAGTGAGGCTTTGAGGCGAACGTCCGCTGGCATTGAGACCGTACAGTTTCTGTGTTTCCGCATCCCATACAATGGCGAATAAATCGCCTCCCATGCCGTTGCCGGTGGGCTCCACCAATCCCAAAAGGGCGTTGGCGGCGATGGTCGCATCCACCGCCGAACCGCCTGCTTTAAGGATATCCAGCGCGGTTTGCGTAGCCAGAGGCTGACTGGTAGCCGCCATGCCATGCCCGGCGATGACTTCGGAACGGGTCGTAAACCATTTTCCGGTAAGCCGATCCGCCCCGTTTAGTTGTATGACGGACATGAACAAAAGTAAGGTTATTAATCTGGTTATCCGCATGATGATACTCCCCATCTTAAAGCATAATTCTATCGATTTCTGCCTTTATATCAAATGCATTTTAAATATAAGTTTAATCAGTGCTGTCCAAAATTAGTGAATTCAAACAAAATATTTACTGTTTTTAAATAACTTACATCTTCTAAAGCTTAATTTCGAATTTAAGCTTTCTCTACCCACCCCTAACCCCTCCGCGAAGGGGAACTCAATATATCCCCTCTTGGGAGGGGATAAAGGGGTGGGTCTTAATCTTGTATTAGTTTAAAATTCCTATTTTGGACAAGTATAAATTTTAAGATCGTCTGTTAACATTCATCAAAGCTAATCATAAAAATGCACTGGTAAAAATTTCTTTATCCATACAACCAATGGGCCAGAATAATAACAGAAAGCATTTTCTATAGTAGTGTATCACCCAAAAAGCGGATACCAGTAAGGCGCACTTAAAATCAGAGCGAACACGGCGCTGGCGATTAATACGGCCGGACGCATATATCCACGGTCCAGAATATTCTTGGTCAGGTTCGACAGGCGATAACCTAGATACACACCGGGAAGAAGCGTGGCCGCCAGTTTAAGTTCATACAAGCCAAATTTGCCGATTACGGCCAGGGAAATCAGTGCGATAATAACACCGAAGGTAAATACTACCGATAGCGTACCGCGGATACGGGGCCCTTTATTATGCTGATATAACAGGGCCATGGGGGCGCCGCCTATGGAAGAGGTTGTACCCATAAAACCGGATAAATTACCGGCCAGAAACAAATTGCCCGCTTTAGGCGTGATGCGTATCCCACTTACGCTCAGGGCAATGGCCAGTAAGACCATCAACGCCAGATAGAGTTTAATATGAGCGGATGGAAAAATGGTCAAAAAATAAGCGCCCAACATGGTGCCCAGGAAACGCCCCAAAACCGCCCAGTAAAGATCTTGCTTAATGACGGCATGCCGTTCCCGGCGATAAATGAGCAGATTCAACAGCAGTGCGCTTAACAGAAGCGGACCGGGCACATAAGCGGTATCGATCATAGCCAGAATGGGCACACTGAGCGGTCCCAATCCAAAACCGATATTACCCTGCAGCGATGCGCCGATAAAACTGACCACAAACACCAGCAGAATTACACTTACATCAAACGGTACGAACATTATAATTTCAGGGCCCTTGATTGCATTGTTGATGTTTAATGAATAATATACGGATATAAACAATCGGTCACAACTTCGGGAATCGGGGAGCTTACAGTGATCAGTCTGCGGTTTTACGCCGAACTCAATGATTTTTTACCGCCGTCGCGCCGGCAAACAACCTATACCCTGCAACTCAAAGGTCAGCCAACCGTGAAAGATGTGATTGAATCGCAGGGCGCGCCCCATCCGGAGATCGATCTGATCCTGGTCAATAACCAATCCGTCGCTTTTGATTACCGGGTGCAGGACGGCGACCGCATTGCCGTTTACCCGGAGTTCGAATTGCTCGATATAACGTCTTTGTCTCGGTTGAATTCGCGGCCCCTGCGTGTTCCCCGGTTTATTCTGGACGTTAATCTGGGAAAATTGGCACGCAAATTACGATTGTGCGGTTTCGATTGCCTGTACGGTAATGACTATCGAGACAAGCAGATTATTCGCATGGCCGCCCGGGACAAACGCATTATTCTAACCCGGGATACCGGTTTATTGAAGAATAAGCAGGTAACACGAGGATATTGGGTGCGGTCCACCAATCCATGGGATCAAATGGAGCAAGTGTTGAATAAATTCAGTTTGCATGATCGCATCAAACCGTTTAACCGGTGTATGGATTGTAACGGAATGATTGTGTCTGTAGCCAAAGATGAAATTGAAGATCAACTGCTGGCACAAACCCGAAAGCATTTTAATGCATTCTACTGTTGCACATCGTGTCATAAAATATTTTGGAGAGGTTCTCACTACCAACGGATGACCGACTATTTAAATCGCTTAATGCAATCATACCGGGAAAATCTTCGCCACCCATCAGCGAATTATACGGCTCATCCCTAGCAACAGCATTGCTCAATACATTCGCTACGTCTTGTATTTTTATCCGGCTCTGGCTGCTTCTGCTTGACGGTGATGAGGAATTTGTTCATCGGCATGATACGAACTCCTTACCAGAGGACCGGATTCCACATGCGTGAATCCGGCTTGTAATGCAAATTCTTTGATCTCTTCAAATTCTTCAGGGGTATAGAAGCGATCCATCGGATAATGTTGCTTGGTCGGCGGCAGATACTGCCCCACGGTTAAGATATCACATTCTATAGCTCTAAGATCGGTAAGCACCTGGTTAATTTCTTCTCTTGATTCGCCCAGTCCTACCATAATACCGGATTTGGTTATAAATCCCCGCGATTTCGCGTGCTCCAGAACTCCTAAAGAGCGATCATAACGGGCCTGTACCCGCACATCCTGTTGCAATCTTTTGACGGTTTCCATGTTATGATTCAGAATATCCGGGCGGGCATGCAAAACGATGTCCAGACTTTCATTATCCCCTTTAAAGTCGGGAATCAAGACTTCCACACTGCATGTGGGCAGGCGATCCCTTATTTGCCGGATGGTTTCGGCAAAAATATACGCTCCGCCATCTTTTAGATCATCCCGGGCCACAGATGTTATAACAGCATGCCGCAGCTTCAATTCAGCGACGGCATCGGCCACACGATTCGGTTCCTGTAGGTCATATTCCGGGGGTTTACCGGTATTTATGTTACAGAACTTGCAGCTACGCGTACACACATCACCCAAAATCATAAACGTTGCCGTGCGCCGGCTCCAGCATTCACCCAAATTGGGGCAACGGGCACTCTCACAAAC
>WJIP01000053.1 GCA_014730185.1 Caldithrix sp.
ATACGCCCAACCTAAATCCAACATAGCGGGATACGTTTTCGACGATGCGGTTGCAGAAGTCTTCCCCGATATGATAAAGCGATCGGCCCCCGGGTATCAGGGTATTATAGACTACATGCCAGTCTTTGCCGAACGGTTTGTTCAAACAAATACTCTTTGCTACGACTTAGGATGCTCGCTAGGTGCCTCCGCATTTTCGCTGATTAAAGGCTTTCCGGATCGATCGGTAAAAGTGATTGCGGTTGATAATTCAAAATCCATGATCCAGCGATTAAATCAAACGCTTAAAAAAGAAAAACCAAGTTCTGTTATATTACCGGTTTGCAGTAATCTTACCGATATTCGCATCACTAATGCATCGGTTATTATTCTCAACTTTACATTACAATTTCTTCATCCCCAAGAACGGTCGTCATTACTCCATCGGTTGTACCTCGGATTAATTGATGGTGGAGTTCTCATTCTTTCTGAAAAAATACGGTTTGCCGATGACCGGCATCAGAACCTGCAAACCGATTTGCACCATACCTTTAAACGACAACAGGGTTACAGTGACCTGGAGATCAGCCAAAAACGTACCGCTCTGGAAAACGTTCTGCTCCCGGAAACCGTTGATGACCATTTAAAACGATTAAAAGAAAGTGGTTTCTGCATTGCCGCTCAGTGGTTCCAAAATTTTAATTTTGTATCGTTTTATGCGGTGAAGTGATGGATTACCAGGCGTTTTATGAACTGATCCTAAACACACCCTTGCAAAAATTACAAAGTCAACTGGAGCGGATGGTTGCTAAAAAATTAAAAAGCGACCAGCATGGCAATCTTCACCAGTGGCTACGAGCCGTCGATCAGTTGCCAATGATTGAACCTTCCATCGTCCAACTGTACACGGATGTTGTTACCATAGGCCGATCCGCTGATATAGACAATGCAAACCAAGATGCATTAATTCAGGCCCTTAAGCAATTACACCCCTGGCGCAAAGGTCCCTGGAATCTTTTTGGTCTATTCATCGATACGGAATGGCGTTCCGATTGGAAATGGCAACGCCTTGCCAACGCAATTGATTCTCTTGAGAATCGACTTGTACTCGATGTGGGTTGTGGCAATGGATACCACTGCTGGCGAATGGCCGGTGCCGGAGCCAGGTTGGTGCTAGGAATCGATCCTTACTTGCTGAGTGTCGTTCAATTCCATCTCTTTCAACATTATATTCAGAACCCTGCTGTACAGGTCTTTCCACTAGGTATCGAAGATATGCCATCCAATCTACCATTGTTTGATACCGTTTTTTCAATGGGGGTACTCTATCATCGCCGCTCACCTTTACACCACTTACAGCATTTACGTCACCTACTTCGAAGCGGCGGACAATTGGTTTTGGAAACGCTGGTGGTGGATGGCAATGAGGAAACGGTTTTAGTACCAGCCAACCGCTACGCCCAAATGCGTAATGTATGGTTTATTCCATCAATGAGTGCTTTGGAAATATGGTTAAAACGGTGCAAATTTCGTGATATTCAATTTGTGGATACTACGCCAACAACCGTGCATGAACAGCGATCCACAGAGTGGATGCAGTTTGAATCGCTGGCCGATCATTTACAGCCCGGCAACTCAAATCTTACCGTAGAAGGTTTACCGGCGCCCAAACGCGGCATCATAACCGCCCGACGATAACAGGTTATTTATCGTTATAAGACCAGCGATCTTTATTTCGGAAATCCTCGCCCCAATTGAGTTTATTGCGTAATGTCTCATAAAAATGCTGGTTTTTCATTTTAACAAAACGCACGGGAAATTTCTCTTTTTTAACGGTTATGCTGGAGCCGCTGGATAAATCCCCTTCCATTTGACCATCCCGAAAAAGATACACAAAATCGTGTTCCGTATAAACCTTTATGGTAATGGTGCTGTCCTGGGGCACTACTACCGGCCGATTGGTCAGAGAATGAGGACAAATGGGATTGATAATAAATACCTCGGTATTGGGGATGACAATAGGGCCACCGGCCGAAAGAGAATATCCGGTAGATCCGGTGGGTGTCGATATGAGAACGGCATCCGCGACATATGAATTTAATAGATTACCATCCACATATGTAATCAATTCAATGACGCGTGAGAATCCGGCTTTGTCAATCACAATATCATTTAAAGCATGAAATTCATGGTCACGGCCCTCAATACTGCAATGTAATTGAATACGTTCCTCTACAAAGTGTTGATTGGCCAGGTAGGTGGCAATATGATTGGTTAACTTTTCCGGTGAAGTTTCAGCCAGAAAGCCCAGTCCGCCTAAATTAACACCTAGTAAAGGTATGCATCGCTTTTCAATGGATCGTACCGCACGTAAAATACTGCCATCCCCGCCGAGCGTTACAATCAGGTCGGATCGTTCTAAAAGTTCGGATTCCTTAACCACCTCAATGTTATGATAGTCATCTTTAAGATATGGCGATTGATCTTTCATTAATAGAAAGCGGGCGGGTGGATTGGTTTGTGCAATCCATTGTTCAAGCGAATTTAGGGATGTTTGTACTTCTTTTTTACGGGGATTGACCATTATGCCGATTGTTTGCAGGGCATTCATTTTGATAATTCCGCAATTGATTAAAGATTTACACAGTCTCTTTCGATTTTAACCGTTTGTAAGGTTTAAATTCACCCACTCATTCGGATTCATCATCGAGTAAATTGAGTTGAAAGTTACCCTGATCGTCTTTACTCAATGATTTAACCTTTTTTTCTGCATCATCCAATTTGGACATGCAGAATTTAACCAATTCCCCGCCCTCTTCAAAAGCTTTTATACTTTCATCGAGCGAAATTTCACCGGCTTCCAGATTTTGTACGATTTCCTCCAGGCGTGCTAAGGCGGATTCAAAGTTGTGTTTTCTTTTAGGCATGATGTTTTTCCTTGATATCACTTATGAGAGCACCGTCTTTAAATTCCGTTTTAAGTTGTCCCTTATCCGGTGCTTTTTTAATGGTATCCATTATTTTACCATCGACATACGTTAGGGTGTATCCCCGGTTTAAAACACTCTTGGGACTTAAGCTTTTTAGGCGCACATCCAATTGGTTAATGTATTGCCTATGGGTATTAATGATTAAACGATAGCGCTGTTTAAGTTTATCGGTTAACTCATCCAGTTGATAGGCATGTTGTTTTAGAACATCGCCCGGTCGTCTCAGTCCATAGCTGCGTTGCAGAGCAACTACTTTATCTCGCATTATTTGCATTTTATTTTCCATCAGCTGCTTCATACGCTTATAATGTGTATTGATCATAACCGCTACTTCTCGATAATCGGGCGTAATCAATTCAGCAGCCGCCGATGGGGTGGGCGCCCGTAAATCAGAAACAAAATCAGCAATCGTAAAATCGATTTCGTGCCCAACAGCTGAAACTACAGGAAGCTTAGAATGATAGATCGCTCTCGCCACTACTTCCTCATTGAATGCCCATAAATCTTCCAGAGATCCGCCGCCGCGTCCTACAATCAGAAGGTCTACCTGCCCGAATTGATTAAACTCATCGATAGCAAGGGCAATATCTTCAGCTGCCTTTGTTCCCTGAACCTGAGTAGACCGGACAATCACTTCAACATGAGGAGCCCTTCGTTTTAGGACATTTAAAATATCTCTTAATGCCGCTCCGGTTGATGAGGTTATGATGCCAATACGTTGTGGATGATTTGGTAAGGCTTGTTTGTGTTGTGATTCAAATAACCCTTCCCTGTCCAGCTTTTGTTTTAAGCGTTCAAATTCCGCCTGCAAACGCCCGATTCCGGCTTTCTGTAGTTGCTGGACATCAATCTGGTAACGACCGTATTTTTCATAGACGCGGATCCGGCCATAAGCCTGCACCTGCATACCGTCTTCAATTTCAAAATTAACATTTTCGGCTCTTGAACGCCACATAACGGCTGATATTTGAGCATTGTCATCCTTCAGCGTAAAATAGTAGTGTCCTGAATAATGGGGTTTAAAATTGGAAACCTCCCCCTCAATCCACAGCATGGGCAGGCTTTCTTCCAAAAGTAGTTTTATAGCCTGGGTGAGTTCAGATATGGAATAAATGTGATCTTCCGCCATCAGAATGTTCCGGTATTTATAACAAAGCGACTGTTTCAATTAAAAAAAGGTTCATAAATATGAACCTTTTTAATGGCTTCTCTTCTTATGGCGATTCTTTCTCAGCCGTTTTTTGCGCTTATGATTGGCAATTTTAGCCCTCTTCTTCTTTTTACCGCTTGGCATAATAATCATCTCTCCTATTCATTAAATTATGATTGGTTCATTCGCTTTTTCAATTCTTCAATAAATTCCCTGGCATTTCGCGCTTCTACTGTCGATCCATGCAGTGATATCAGTTCTTCCCAATGATCAATAGCCTGTTTCGTCTGTCCCATATTATAGTAAATAATACCAACATTGTACAATCCCTGTTTGTGATGCGGTTCCACCTGCAGCGCTTCTTCAACATAAGCCAATGCTGAGTCCGGATTATTCATATTAAAGTAGGCCACGCCAATATCGATCAATACGTTAGGATGCTCTCTTTCCAGCTCAAGCGCTTGTTGATAATAATTGATGGCTTGATTGTAATCATCAACATCGAAATAGTTATTAGCCAACTGTATAATGGCTTCAAAATCCTCAGGACTATCGGTAACAATTTGCTTAAGCTCTTCTATGCGCTGCATATCCTCCATTGTTGGCTGTTGCCGGTTCATGCCTGCCTGTTGTCTTTGTTGAGACTGATTGATAGTGTCTATTTTTTCGCTTAATGTTTCCCGGTTACTGTGAAAAATGAGCAAGATTATAAAGATAGCAACAATGAAGGCCAAAAAGATAAAGTAATAGGAACTGACCGGCGTACGTATAACGTTAGCTTTTGGGGGTTTTTCTTTTATCGGTATTTCGCGGTTTGCTGCTGTATGTTCTTCTAGTGGAGCACCACAATTCGAACAAAAGTTAGCTTCCTCTGCATTCGTATATCCGCATTTATTACAACTTATAGCGATATTATTGCTCCTTTTAACTCAATTGAGAACCACTTTGCCGAGGCGATTTTTCAGTTAAGGATTAATATCTCAAAGCCTGACAATATAAAAAAACACCTTGCCAACTGTCAATTTAATTTTTGGAAACCCTGAGTTTATCACCCGGCTTGATGCGTGAACCGCTTAATTCGTTTAGTCGTTTTAAATCGGACACAGAAAGGCCGTATTTATGGGCAATATCCCAAAGTGTGTCGCCATAACGGACCGTATAATATTCACCGGGAGGCAACGTTTTCTTGGCATATTGAGGTTCTGGATTAATGCCGCCTTCGGGAACCCATATGGTGAGTTTCTGATCGGGATAAATATACTGTCCGTATCGTAATCCGTTCCAGGCTCTGATTTTGCTTGCACGTGTATTAAATAACTCGGCAATACCTCCCAAAGTATCACCTTTTTTTACTTTGTATTCTTTCTTTTCATGCCCCGGCACATTTGTAACTCTGGCAGGCCGGGTACGTTGTCGCGTTGAAGTACTTACCGGTTTGTAGGAATAATAATGTTTCTTGTTTTGCGGTACAGGGATAAGCAAATGGTCACCTGCGCGTATCAAGCTACCTCGAATATTGTTGTTGGACCGGATCACGTACATGGAAGTGTGATATTTTGCTGCTATGGTTGATAATGTTTCTCCATGGCGAATTCGATGGCGAACCCATGATCGTTTCTGGCTATCCGGAATTTTTGGATACCTTTTTTTGAACATTTCCTTTTTCCCGGCAGGTAAATATAGCGTAAAATCATCCACGCCCGGAGGTGTAACCCAGCGTAAAACAGCCGGATTAATTTCGCGGATATAGGCATAGCTGGTATCGGTCAGCTCAGCTACTTTATTCAAATCTATGGATTCGGAGATGCGCACGGTATCGATTTCAATAGATTGTTCTTTATTCACAAAGAAACCAAACTTTTTGGGGTGTTTGGCAATAAGGGTAGCCGCCAAAAAAGTAGGCACATAATTGCGTGTTTGCCGGGGCAATCGCCTTAATTTCCAGAAATCACGCGTATTATAGCGCCGGATATTGTAATCCACCCTCCTCGGATTGCAGTTATAACCGGCCAGTGCCAGATACCAATGACCGAAGCGATCGTTCAGATCCTTAAGATGTTCAAGAGCGGCATTAGTGGATTTGATCACGTCGCGGCGTTCATCAAACCACCAGTTATGACGTAACCCGTAATAGCGCCCTGTCGCGCTGATAAACTGCCACATACCCACAGCCCGGGCGTAAGACCTTGCGCTGGGATTAAAACCACTTTCGATCATGGGCAGATAATAAAGCTCTTCAGGCAAGCCTTTTTCTTTGATGAGTCCTTTAACGATGTGTTCGTATTTACCACTGCGCTCCAGCCACTTTGTGAAGACATAACGGCCCTTTGTCTGAAAATAGCGAATGGCCAGCCTGACTCTACGGTTTAAGGTGAGGGGTATTCCAGTGC
>WJIP01000054.1 GCA_014730185.1 Caldithrix sp.
AATCGGAAAGGACCGCTACGGTATCCACCGCCGGCGGTATTTGATCCACATCCACAAAAACATTTATTTGATGGGTTTGTTGATCATCGGGTAAACGAACCTGTACGATTGTACTGGCCGCATCATAAGCCCAGGCAGTCACCGAATAGGATTTGATACTGTCTGCGGTGGTTTCAGATAATCGCCGATGATCAAGATACACGGAATCCGGATATTTCATATATTGAAACTGCGCCAAAAAATCCCGATCTGCCGGCTGGTAAGTGCCCTCTCGGGCATCGATGGTTAATAAGGCTTGTTCCGTATTGCGTTCATGATGCACGGTGGTGGTGGCAAAAATACCGTTTTCGTAATCATAGGTTATGCCGTCATCTTCGTAGAGTTGGGTGGATTGGGCTCCCCGGCCGAAGCATTTCAGTATAATACAACTATCAACAGCCGGATCGTCGGCATTGCTACCAACATTTGCTGCCGGTATGATAGCCCCTGCCCGGACAAACAGAGGGATATCCTGGCGACGCACCTCATAATCGGCGAAACCTGGACCCAGATACATATCGCCGTTAAAATAATCGATCCACTGACCCGGAGGAAAATAAATGCGGGCACTGGCCTGTCCCTGATTGACAATAGGGTGTACCAACAAATCATCCCCGAACATCCATTCACTATAGCGGTTCACACTACTTAAATCATCGGGATAGGCAAAAACTAACGGACGCACCATGGGAGTACCGGCCAGATGGGTTTGCCGGGCGGCGGAATAGATATAGGGCAGCAGGTGGTAACGCAGCCGGATGTACCGCTTGGCAATAGCCTGGGCTTCCGCACCGTAATTCCAGGGCTCCCGTTCTTCATAGCGTGTTCCATGAACGCGGAAAACCGGTACAAAGGTGCCGAATTGTATCCAGCGGAAGTAGTTTTCCGGTGAAGGGGTACCATGAAAACCGCCGATATCCATACCCCACCAGGGCGCTCCCAGATTGATACTGGTCAGCATAAACAAACGCTGCTCGGCCATAGAGGCAAAGCCAGTTCCGATATCTCCGGACCACATGGCGTACCCGTAACGCTGTGCACCGAGATAAAAGTTGCGGTTGATGGACCACACCCGTTTGTCATTATAACGGCGCTGACCTTCGTACTGGCTGCGCTGCATTTGCATGAACATAAAATTACCGCCATACACATCCGCTTCGTCGTTCCAATACCCGGTAATGCCGTTTTGATAGGCGTGACCCTGTGTAATAAAGGTATCCCAAAACCAGGTTCTGACCGCTTCCTTTCTAAAATCCAGACGGCCCACTTCTTTGCCGCTGAAGTAATCGGTGGTATAATCCACAAAAAAATCTTGGGATTCGGCGTAATTACCCTGTGTTGTACCGGTATGAATACGCGGTTTGCGGATGCCCATCAGACGGATTCCCAGCGAATCAATGGTTTCCTTCAATTGTCCGCCGGGCGCTGAAGGAAATTTGTCGCCCCAGCGAAATTCACCGTAATTATCCTCACCCCAGGCCATCCAATCAAAATCCAGAATATAGGCATCGATGGGAATATCATTATTGCGGTACTTTTGCATGTCATTGCGTAATTCTTGTTCATCAATACCCCACTCCGTGTTCATAAAACCAAGGGTATACCTGGGCGGCAAAGGCGGCTTTCCACTGACCCGGGTCATGCCTTTAAAAATGGCCCGTGGGGATCCCAATAAAAAATACAGTTCCACATCGCTTTTAGATGTGGCATTACCCTGCGTGTATTCGATGCGGTTGTTGCTGATATCGATGTGGCCACCGTTGGTATCCGTAAGCAGTCCCCATCCGGATAGTGTCCAAAGAAACGGTGCGCCGGCTCCGCCCTGGCTGCCGGCTTCTATGGCTGCGCCATTATTGGTTGTGAGCGTTCCCTGGTTGCGGTTGGTGATGCCATAATAGCCGGAAGCATATGATTGCAGATGCACGCCCTCCGTGGTTAAGCCTTCATCGTCCGTTTCATGAATCAGTAATTGACCATCGGAAGCATAAATATAAAAACGCATGGGACTCCGGTTTATCTCAATTTGAAACCACGAGGTTTGCATACGCAGCGGATCACCCGTGGTATCGATCATGGCCGGGTAAGGCGTGTGGGACGTATCACAGGTAACCAGGGTGTTGGCATCTTCCTGAGCGTCAGGTTGATAATTAACCATCAGGACATTTTCTGAGATGGCTTTGAACACGACCCGATCCATTGCGCTGTAAAGAATAAGCTGATCGTCTTCAATACGAATTTCCGAAACATCCCCTGAAGCAAAAATCATTACGGGTAACAATAGAAATACGAACACGGATCTGGTTAAATCGGATGGAGTTAAATACATGCTGATATGTTTATTGAACATTTTGGGCATTGTAATGTTCGACCGGTTTTAAATTTGTGTTTCGATAAATTCCATGATATGGCTGCAGGCTGCGGCGGATTGACTGAGCGTACGTTGTATCTTATTGTAAATAAGCTCCGGGGTGCTCAGTTCGGGTCGATTATTTTGTTTAAAAATAACCGCCAATTGGTTAAGATAGGCCGGATAGATATGGTCCTCGGCGGCTTCTGTAATGCGATACAAATTGCGGATGGACCGCAGAATGACGGCATCATAATATAAAATGTGCAGATCGTCTTCGATTTGGGGGAAATGTTTTTGCATTTCAAGCAGAAAATTCTGATTTAGCGCGATGGTGGTTCGGGACAGCGCTTTTAGCATCAGGGCAATGGCTTCGATATCGCGCAATCCGCCCGGAGCTTCTTTGAGATTACATTGCTCATCGCACTGCAGCGATGGTGTTTGATGGCGACTTTCGATTTCGGCCCTCATCCGCCGAATATAGTTATTAGCGTTATTAAAAATAAGGGGCTCAAGGATTTTTTCCCGGACAATGGTTTCCATCTGTTCACTGCCCACGATAAGGCGGGCGCCCAACAACTGAGACAAATCGATAAAAGATTCTTCCGAACCCTGCTGCAAATAATCTTGAATAGCATTGATGGGGCAAACAAACTGGCCCAAAATTTCACCCAAACGATAATGGGGCAATAAGCCGCGTTTAAGGATTTCCCGGTTCATACGGGCTACGACGGTTTTGGCGAAACCCGAAGAGGAAGTGGCCTCCGTGTCCGTGACGGCAATCAGATCGTAATCGTCGTCGTAGGCCTGTCCGCGGGCATGGCCTCCGGCGGCCAAAATGGCGAAGGTTTCCGCAGGGATGGGCACATGGCCCATTTCCTCTTCCACTTCTTCGGCGCAGGTATCATATAATTTTTGCATGTAATTATCGCAGAAATTGGTGAATTCCCGGTTGGTAACGGATAACTCTTCGCCCCGCATGGTACCAATACCCACGCGCAAAAATTCCAGGTCATAATAATCGCCAAGAATTTTTTTCTTTTGGCCCGTGTTGGGTACGATATCCACCATGCCCAGCAGTCCGGAAGATATTTTGTACAATTCCGATAGATCATTCAGTGAGCTGAGATACTCCGTATGATCGGATATGATACGATTAAAAAACCGGTGAAAATATTTACTAGACCAGCGATGGATATGAAAGAGGTCCACCAGTTGTTTATAATATGCTTTCAATTCATCATACGGTACGGGCTCGGCGATGATGGCTTCAAACATTTCAAAATGGCTTTCAGGCAGATATTGCAGATATTGGTGAATATAGCGGGGATAGTAGCTGAACACCCGGCACCACCGTTCCAGAGTGTTATCCAGCTGACGGACATAGTTTAAATAGGCAATATTCATTTGGGAATAAAGGGTGTGGCCAATCATATTTTTTTGAGCCCGGCCCAGTATGGCCAGCATACGCAACATGGTTATCTGGCTGAATTGGGCAAAGGTTACAAAGGCGTTGATCAAATGCTCCCGCCGCAAGGGGCTCATTAGTTCAAAGCTGGCTATGAAGGTTTGCAAATCATCTTTAGAATCTTCGAGAATATCCAGGGCATCTTCCCAGTATTTTACCCCGCTGAAAAATCGGGCCTGATGAATAATGTCCAAAGCAAGCGGCGTTTGGCTGTGATCATCGGCAGCCGCTTTTTTCTGCTTATCAAACATCCGTTTGAACGATGATATATGTTTGAGATGGACATTAATGTCATCAATAAAATAATCGCATAGCTGCCGGACTTCTTTAATGTTGCGGTAGTAATCGATTATCAGCTGATCCCAGGCGCTTACCATGCCGAATGATCGGTACCCCATACGATCGGCGATGACCATCAGCTGCCGTTCATCAATTTCTTCCAGGCGGAATTTCTCATCCTGGGAAATGTGCAATTGCAGCATAAACTTAAACATTTCCAGAAAAGCCGTGGCTTTGAAAAGCGTTTCGTATTCCGTTTTATGATGCAGCTCTTCTTTGATCAGTGCTTCAATAATATCAAAAACATTAACTTCCGTTAAACCATAAATGGTCTTTTTGGCATAGATGATCGATTTGGAAATGCGGATGGCGTCGTATTTGGGAGCAATAGCATCGCTTTGCGGCGGGCTGATCAAAAGGGCCCGAGCTTCGCCCAGAATTCCGCGGATAAAACCTTCGTGAAAGCGGTGATCCCCATCCACTTTATAAAAATATTTATCAATAATACGGCTGTTGAATTCTTCGAACAATGTCCGGCTACCCATAATTAAGCGGCCGTTTAATATTTCGGAAATAATCACCACATCCTGAATTTTGCGGTTTAACAGGCTTTCATATTCTTCAATCGTGGTAGTATAAACATGTTTACCTACGTTTTCCGAGAGGTGTAAGTGCAGCGGTGTGGCAAATACAAGCATATCCTGGGTAATTTTCTGAAAGGCCCGGTTCAGGGCTTCGGCCTTTTTTTGATCTTTGGTTATAATGCCCAGATCGATATCGTCCTGATCGACCCTTGTGCCCACACTCATCAGAAAGAATTCAGGTTGTTCGTCAGGGGCCAGATAGATATTCAACAGATTGTCAATGTAGGCGGAGGTCAATTCACGAAAGCTGAGTCCCATGTTCATCAGAAAGCGGTGATAAGCATGCTGGGATGAGGTATCCGAGGCCACATCCAGCGACAAAACATCCAGATAACGAAAATTCATATGCAGAAATTGCAGGGCATAATAACAGCTGAGATGATGGACCTTGGTTTTTTGATCTTCCGATAACCGGGCAATGATTTTCATCTCCTCCGAGGGGGCGAAACCGGACCGCCAGATATGAACGCGCATCAGCTGCCTGCTCTCTTTGAGGGCGGTAATCAGAGAATGGTTGTGCTTTTTGATAATTTGCAGATACTTTTGGTAATAATTACCAAAATGTGTTAAGCGTTGCTCAAGAATATCTAAAGAAGTCATGGGATAATTTCCGGCCGGGGCTCTTGATCGAATGAATGCCGGCACGTGCATTTACTTTTGAACCAAAGCCTGACCTGCTTTGAATGCTCGGATGTTAATATCCTCGGTCCCTTTGGGCACCCGCGCTCTAATGGCGCTGAGTAAAGCATCTTCGGATATGATTCCCGAAAGGTGTTCAATGGCCCCGAGGGCCACAATATTGGCCACCAGTTTCTTACCGATTTCATTTTCGGCGACCTGCGTAATAGGGAAAGAGTACACCGTAAAGTCACCCTCGGGTTTATTGTGCACAAATTCGGAATCGGCAACGATGATCCCACCTGATTTGACATCACCGGAATACTTATCCATGGCCTCCTGGGTCATGGCCAGCAGCAAATCCAGATTGGTTGCTTTGGGGTAATCGATATCGCCATCACTGATTATCACTTCTGACCGGCTGGCTCCGCCACGGGCTTCCGGACCGTACGATTGACTTTGGGTAGCGTTTTTTTCGTCATAGATGGCGGCTGCTTCGGCCAGAATTTTTCCTACAAGTATTAACCCTTGTCCGCCCGCACCGCTAAGGCGAATTTCATAGTGTAGACTCATTTTCAATCCTTTTCATTATCTTCTTTGGGCCTGTGCGATAACACGCTCATAATTGTTAACGAACTCCGGCATTTCACGGTCGACTAATTTACCAATAACGATTTTACCCTGCAATTCCTCGGCTGTCATATTTTTGGCTTTTTCTACCCTAACGGCTAATTTTTTCTGATCGGTAATCATTTGTGAGGGTGTTCCTTTTTTATTGATTTTGCCATAAGCAGTGGGACAGGGAGCCATCACTTCCACCAGACTGAATCCTTGTTTTTGCATGGCCTGCATGATCAATTTACCGAGGAAGTTGGCGTGATAAACCGTTGAGCGGGCCACATAGGAAGCGCCCGCTGCCACGACCAGATTGGCAATATCAAAGGGATTTTCCAGAGCTCCGTAAGGTGCTGTGGTAGCAAAATCACCCGTAAAGGTGGTGGGTGAAGCCTGACCACCTGTCATGCCGTATATATTATTGTTATAAACCAGAACCGTTAGATTGATGTTACGTCGGGCGGCATGGATTAGATGGTTGCCGCCAATGGCCGTGGCGTCGCCGTCTCCGGTAACGACAATCACATTCAGTTTAGGACGGGTCATTTTCAATCCGGTGGCAAAGGCCAGGGCCCGACCGTGTGTGGTATGTAGGGTGTTAAAATCCACATAACCTGGTGTGCGGCTGGAACATCCGATTCCGGATACCATAGCTACAGCATCTTTTGACCATCCCATCTCCTCCACGGAACGAAGAATGGCTTTGAGTACAATACCGTCACCACATCCGGGACACCAGATATGGGGAAATTTATCCATTCTCAGATATTTAAAATAATCCATTGTTAGCTCAACTCCTTTATTTTATTAAAAATATCCGTCG
>WJIP01000055.1 GCA_014730185.1 Caldithrix sp.
GTTTTATCTTCCACTTTGATGAATACCAACTGTTTATCCATTTCCACAGTAAATTCATCCAGTGGACGGGGCGGCGGACCGCCGGTAACTTCACCGATTTTACTAAAAATTCCCTGGTGGCAGGGGCAGTAAAAACGCTGATTTTGTTCTTCCCAGCGGACAATACAACCCAGATGGGTGCACACACCAGAAAACACTTTATAACCGCTATCCAGATTTACAATGAAAACAGGCTTACCGCTTAACGAAATTTCTTTAGCAGCACCTTTTGGAATTTCTCCTTCCTTGGCAACCAGATATTTGTGATAGGTTTTGGTCTTCTTTTTCGGCAACAGGAAACGAATCATGCGTTCAATAAAAAATCCGATAGCGATGACCAGGGAACCAATCACACCCAAGCGCCGCAGAAATTCTCGTCTGCTTGCTTTTTTAGGGGATTGTTCCATTAGACCTCCTGTAGATTGGTTGTTGTTTGAGCTGACGGTTCATTTTTATAAAGTTCTTCTTGTTTTAAAGATTTATGGTTTGAATGTATTGGTTTTTCCGGATGAAATGTGAATTTAAGAGCGTGCCCGCCATTATTTTGACAAACATACACACAGGCTCCGCAATTAAAACAGTAAGGATAGATATCGGTCTTCCTGGGATTGAGTTCAAAGGGACAAGCTGTATTGCATAAAGATTCAGACTTATCCGCAGAACACTGCACGGAACAACGTTTGGACTCATATTGCACCGATAGTGAATTTTTAAAGCGGGGAATAGCTAAGACAGCCCCAACCGGACAAAGATATTTACACCAAAATCTAGGCTTATAAAAAAACTCAATCAACAAAACTGCGATTATCAAGGACCATTCGATACCGACAGTGGCGAATAAGATCGTATCGGTAATTTGGGCTGATATAAGTCCGGGAAACGAAAAATAAGAAATCAGTGGAGTACCCAAAACGCCGATGAGCAGAAAAATACCACCAAGGATAAACCAGTAAACCTGGGGTTTTGGGTTTATATTGACTGATCGGGTCTGGTTACGAAAAATCTTCACTCTGAGTTTAGCCGTATATTCGGCCAGTAAATTGAATGGGCATACCCAACTGCAGAATGTTTTGCCAAAGAACAGCGCCATAATGAGTGGAATGATACCGGCAAGCAATAATCCAAATTTGACTTGTTCGCTAAGCAGGATGGTTTGCAGCATAAGCGATGGATCAACGATGTTAAGAGAACCAATGGTCAGGCTGTAGAAGGTGCCAATAATTTCGTGAAAGCCCCAAACATTTAGGATGGGAACGAAAACAATAAACAAAAGGGCCAGCCATTGCATGGTTCGCCGAATACGGTTTAGATGCCGATATAGGATATGTTCAAGTTTCTGCATAAGTTGTTCGTCTATTTATGAGCGCTGACGACGGTTATGGCCTTGGGATTTGTAGGACAAACCTGTTCACAGATTCCGCAGCCGACGCAGTGCTCTTTTTGTACAACAGGATATAATTGATCTTTTAATGTAATAGCTTCTTTGTAAATGGGACAACGTTCATAACACGCCCGACAGATAATGCCATTAAACGGCAGGCAGAGGGATTCATCTATAACCGCCAGTCCCATGGCCACATCTCTTTGATCCTGCACATCTTGTAAAGCATCGGTTGGGCAAACCTCAATACAGGGGAAGTCTTCACACAAATAGCAGGGAATTTTTTGCGGATAGATGAATGGTGTGCCCATTTTTAATCCCCTGTGACCATGCGCCATAATAATGCTGTCATAAGGGCAAATCTCCGCACATTTACGGCAACGAATACACCGATCGATGAAATCGTCCTCGGGCAAAGCTCCGGGAGGACGAAGCGGATAACTCAGATTTGATAGGCGTTCTATAAATTCTAAAATCATTACAGTTTTATATAAGGTAATGTACTTGACTGTATTTCGTCATAATTATTCAGGTTTCGTTTACTTCGTTTTCAAAATTGACATAAGCCGGAAAAATGCCCAGAACTCCCGGCATTTCTTGCTGGATTTCCTTTGTCATTTCTTCCAGTCTTCGGGAAGAATCAGCCTCTAAAACAGCAATGATATGATAATCTTTATGAACCCCGTATGTGGTTACATCATCTTTCTGGTTAAGAAGAGCTAAGACATTTTCGGTCTTTTCAGGCTGAGTCATTATAACAACACCGCTTATGGGCATAGATACACCTCATGCATTATGGATTGAAATGTTTATAGCAGATGGTTTCACCGGACAACTGAATGTGCAAAATCCACAACCTGTACAGTACTCCGAATGCACCTGCGGCCTATTTCGTTCATCCAACCGGATGGCCTGATCGGGAAACATACAGTTTTGCAAACATGAATGACAAAAATGACTGTTGTATGCAAAACAACGATTGTTGTCGATTACCGCTGTTCCAAGCTTCGGTTTATCACCGACAGCTTGCAGGGCTTGCGTTGAGCATGCTGCAATGCAAGGAAAGTCGTTACAAAGGTGGC
Source organism: Caldithrix sp. (assembly GCA_014730185.1). Lineage (GTDB taxonomy): Bacteria > Calditrichota > Calditrichia > Calditrichales > Calditrichaceae > WJIP01. The sequence goes on from WJIP01000055.1 coordinate 2,503, forward strand.
AGGGCTGCTGCCGGGGATCGATAATAGGATACCCGTACATCGAATCGTTTGTATCTTGACGAAAAACCCGGATAGCTTCATAAGGGCATATGGAAACACATTCATAACATTGATCACAGTTGGAAAGAAAATGTTCTATGGTGCGGGAACCCGGTGGTAACAGAAATCCAGGAACATAACTATTAGTACTGGGTTGCACAGGAGTGTCTGCATTATTCTGCGCAGACATGAATTTAAAAAAATGTTTAATAAAATCCTTACGCGAAATATTTTGATTCATGGTGAATATCAACGGCCATTTCATTTAAAAGGGAGCCGAAGGGATGCATTCGGCTCCCGGTGAAGGTTTCAGGCTTTTCGGACTTTAATCGCTGCCACTTTATATTCCGGTTCTTTGGAGCCGGGATCGAAAGCGTCATTACATAAAACATTGATGGGTTTTTCTTCCCAATGCCATGGCACGAAAACGGTACCGGGCGCCGGGCGATCGATTACCCTCGCTTCAAAGGTCATTTTACCTCGTCGGCTTTCCAGTTCAACCATATCCCGGTTGGCGACACCCAGTTTGCGGGCATCTGCCGGATTAATTTCGGCATAGGGTTTGGGTGCTGCCCTTACCAGTTCGGGGGAGGTTCCGGTCATGGTCAGTGTGTGCCAGTGTTCCAGGATGCGTCCGGTGGTCATAGCATAAGAAAATTCAGCATCCGTTGGTTCTGCCGGTTCTTCATGAGGCCGCATCCAGATGGAGGCCTTGCCTTCACTGGCGGCTGGGCCATAAAAATACATACGGCGTCCGGCTCTTTTTTCAGCGGGCAGGTTGTCAAAAACAGGATCATTCTTGGTATAGCGTTTATAAGTACCCGGATGATTTTCGTCAGGAATAGGCCAGGTTAATCCACGCAAGTTTTTCAACCGATCATAAGTAGCTCCGGTTAAATCCATATCCGTCCCTTTGGTAAACAAACGGTATTCATCCCACATATCCTGGGCCGTCTCATATTTTGTAAACTCCTTTTCAAAACCCATCTTCTTGCCCAGATCCCGCAATAAATAAGCATCCCATTGGGCATCGCCTTGTGCATCTTTGACTTTGGGCATGTATTGTGACCGTCGCTCGGTACAACCATAAACGCCTTCTTTTTCCGTCCAGAATGCGGCCGGAAGCACAACGTCAGCATATTTGGTAGTCATTGTGGGGAAGAACGATTCGGCCACCACTACAAACTGATCGTTAAGACCTTTCCAGTATTTGGAGGCGTTGGGCAAGGATTGCGCCGGATTGGTACACATAATGTAAATACCTTTGATCTGCCCCTCATTTAAGGCACTGAACATGGCCACGGTGTGTTTGCCCGGTTTGGGTTGAATATTTTCGTAAGGTACATCCCAAATTTTGGCAGCGAGTTTACGGTGTGGCTCTTTAGCTACCAGATGATGTCCGGGCAGCAGATGACATAATCCGCCGCCTTCACGGACGCCTCCACAGGCATTGGGTTGTCCGGTTAATGAAAATGAATCACTACCCGGCACGCCAATTTTTCCGGTTAACAAATGTAAATTGGTAACCAGGTTGTTGGCCCAAACGCCACGTTGCCTTTGATTGAGTCCCATGGTCCACATGGACATTGCGGTTTTGGATTTACCGAACATCCGAGCGGCTTTGATTATATCATTGGCCGGGGTACCGCTGATTTTCGCGGCTTTATCAGGTGTATAATCTTCCAGAAAGGTCTTGTAATCTTCAAAAGTTACCGCGTTTCCTTTATTGTCTTTAATGAAAGCATGTTTCTCAACAAAATCTTTATCGGCGTAACCTTCTTTTATCAAAACATGGGCAATGGCGTTGAATATGGGTAAGTCGAATCCGGGTTTGGGAAAGAGATGTAAATCGGCAACCTGATCCGTTGGTGTCTTACGGGGATCAATGATAACGATTTTAACGTTCGGATTCTTATTTTTGTGGCTCATGATGCGTTCAAAAATAATGGGATGCGCTTCCGCCGTATTGGAGCCGATCAGTAAAAACATTTCGGTTTGTTCAATATCTTCATAAGTGCCGGCGGGCTCATCGGCGCCCAGGCTCGTTAAATAACCGCCTACGGCGCTGGCCATACACAATCGTGGATTTCCTTCTACATTATTGGTTCCGATACATCCTTTAAACAATTTGTTGGCCATGTAAGTCTCTTCGGTTTCGGCTTGTCCGGAACCGTAAAATGCGAGGGCATTACCGCCGTGTTTTTTGCGGATTTCGTTAAATTTTTTAGCAGTGAATTCTAATGCCTCTTCCACACTAACTTTTTTAAATTCACCATCTTTTTTAATCATGGCATGATGCAGGCGGGTCTGGGCGTGAACTGCCTTATGGAGATAAAAGGCTTTTACACATAAGTGTCCTTTATTAATTGTATTTTCGCTATCTCCTTTTACAGAAACGATATTACCGTTTTTTTCGCCTATCATTACACCGCAGCCTACACCGCAATATCGGCAAACCGATTTATGCCATTGCATGGAATCGGCAAATACTTGGTTGGACATGCCGGGTAACAAGTTAACACCAATACTGGCGGCGGCAGTTGCGGCAGCGGTAGATTTTAAGAAATCTCTGCGGGATACAGCCATTATTGCCTCCTCAATGTTATATTAATTTTCATGAAATTTCAGTGAATGCCCCTGGTGGCAGTCAAAACAATTATCCACTTTAGATTGGGAGAAATCAACTTCCTGATCCGAATGGCAACTGATGCAGGTTTCCGAGCCGGGTTTAACATGAAATTCCTGTGTACCATCGCCATGACACATATAGCATGAAAAATTCATTCTGCCATGAGCACTTTCTTTCCATGCTTTGTGAATTTCAGGTGTCACTTGGGCATGACATTCACGACAGCTTTGAGTAAAATCAACGTCCGGATGTTTTTCTTTTTCCTGTCCCATTCCCGCTATAGCGGTTAAACTGAAGCCAAGCAAAAGCAGGATGGGAAGCATGAATAATAATTTTTTAGTCATTGTACAAACTCCGTTAGTTTAATGAGTGTTATAAATCAGGTATGACGTTATAACGTCATACCTGGCCATGGATTTTAGAATTTATACAGTACCATACCTTTTAATTCCCAGGCCGGATCATCTAAAGCGGTGCTGCCATTGAGCAGATAACCGGCTGCATCGCCCGGCATAAAATAACCGCCGCGCAATAAGAATTTCAGTTCGGGTTGCATGCCATAAACAAATTTGAAATCAATTTCCTGGCCGAGATCGTTGGCTGACTCGCCATCCATATTGGGTGTACCATCCGGATTCCATTCATAAATGGGTTGGGTTGCCATAATATACGTATAAGATAAGAATCCGGAAAGTTTTTTCGTCAGTTTATAATTACCGTTAACCTGAAATAATGTGGAGTTTTCCAGTTCACGGTATCCGCGTACATTGGGCGCTCCAATACCTTGTGGGGTAATACCTTCTTCATCGGGCATTATTGAATCTTCCCAAATTTCAGTGATGTAGAAAAAGCCGGAGGTACGTAGTTTATTGACATTACCAGCCCCCTCGGTAAGATCATCATCACCGGAGCCCATTCCGCCTACAGCCCCCACGCTGAGTTTATCGCTGGCAGCATAATTGGCCTTAACATAAATATTATATCCGCTCAGGTCACCGTCGTTTATATCCACAAGCTGATTATTTCCGTGAGAATCATTATCGATATCATCTTTTCCCATAAGAAAATCAGCTTCGCCATCGACTGTCAATTTACCCGCTTTATAGGTTCCGGACAATCCAATGGCAGTTAATTGGGTAATTTGGGGAGAAAAACGGGTTTTGAAAAATTGCAGATTGTTGGGTACGAAGGCGTTCATGTCATCAACACTGCGATCGGTATAATAAAAACCAAAAGTATTGTAGTGAAAATTTTCAATACTGTTTTCAAAATTTACCATAAGTAAATCGGCATCCCTGGAGTCCATTCCGGTAGCTTCATTGTATTGGTCATCCAGAGCATCGGCACCTTCGGATACTTTTGCCCATCCCAGGGTTAATTTTTTACCAATGACATTGTTTAGGTCGACCTGAATTCCGTCATAGTTATTATCCAGCATAATTTTGTTGCCTACGCCATACCACATGCGACCAATTCGGGCGTTAATCGGTATTTCAGGAACGTCGAAATCCACGTAAGCCTGATCTACGTGAAAAAGAAAATTGGTATCTTTGTAATCAAACAGGCTACTGCCTCCATAAGCGCCATAAGGCCGTTGTACGCTTCTAAGTGAATTATCGACACCCCACCATCCCTGGGCCATGTCGAAACGGGTAACGACTTTCAGATGTTCGCTGGTCACTGCCTGCACATTAAACCGCAGCATCTGAACGGCGTAATTATGATCGTAGGCATCATCACTCAAATTAAAAGCATGCTGTGATTGAGCCCATGCCGTATAAACGCCGTTCACTTTAAAGTCTACGGCCAACAGGTTGGCGGTTGATACGAGCACTAACAACATTACGATTACAAAACGTTTCATTTTGCCTCCAGTAAATTTGTTTAAACCAATAAAATTTATTAATGAACAATTTCACGAGATATTAAACAAATAGCATACCAAAGTGCCATATATATAAATAAACACAATAAATATAATTAGTTACGTTGTATCAAAAGAATTGTGAAAATGAAAAAAGTTGACGGTATGCGGTCGCGGTGACTATATTTCGTCAGAAATTACAGCTTTTTAATGGGATTCCAGGTTTAGGATCAATGCGTTAAAAATAAACCTGTGTACCGATTTCAGCAGTTATTCATGTAGAGAAAGATTTTTGTCCATGCGATTAACTTCCAAAATCACCCTGATGACGGTGGCCATTGTTACCGTTATTGTTTCCGGAATCTTTTATTACCTGGCTAAGCATTATGAAAACCGCATGGAAAAACAACTGCTTTCCACAGCCCGGGCTGTTTACAATAATGTTGTGATCATCAGGCATTGGGTAGCCGATAATGAAGGAGTATTCACGGTGCGTAAAGAGAATCAAAAACCCAATCCCTTCCTTAAGCATCCCAGCTTGCGAACGGAACAGGGGGATACACTATTATTACACAATCCGGCTCTGGTTACCCGGGAACTCAGCGACCTGAGTTATTCCATCGGCAAAAATTATTCTTTTCATTTAACCAGTTTAAAGTATATCAATCCCGCCAACAAACCCGACAATTTTGAACGGGAAGCCTTGCTGCATCTTGAACAGGAGCTTGAAGCCACACATAATCGTCAAAAAGAATTCTATCAGACGGAGATGCAAAACGAGAATCATTATTTCAGATATTTTGCTCCCCTATATACGGAGAAATCCTGTTTAAGCTGTCATCGTGAGCAAGGGTATGAGCTGGGTGATATACGAGGCGGTATAAGTATTATGTTGCCGATCAACGATTATCTGCAAAACAAACGCGAAAATTTATTGTTCTTCATTTTGATTGCTGCCGTTACCATATTGGTTCTCAGTGGTTTTTTATCCATTGCCTTACGGCGGATTATCATCAACCCCTTACATTCGCTGGAAGCATCGGCTAATCGTATGGCCGATAACAATTATGATGTGGCTGTTCCTACTTTGGAACGTAACGAAATCGGAACACTGGCCGAAGCCTTTGAGTTAATGCGCACTCGTATCCGGGATTATACGGCAAAACTGAAGGCCTCCGAAAGTAAGTATCGCAGCCTGATCGAGAATTCCATTGAAGCCGTAGCCATCCATGATGACGATGGATGGATTATCGATTGCAATCAAAAACTATCTTCTCTGAGTGGATATGATCCTCAGGAATTGCAAAAAATGAATTTGTTCAATCTTCTGGAGTGGCAGGATAAACAACCCATCCGAACGGCGGACAAAGACGAAGAAGAGCACTATGAGTCCATTTTAAAATCAAAATTTTCGCAACGTATTCCGGTTGAATTTTATCGCTTAAAGGGATTTATTTTAAATGGGCGTGAACAAGTGTCCTTTACTTATATGCGCGATATCAGTGAGCGGAAAAAGATCGAAAATTATTCCATACAAACCGAAAAGATATATGCCCTGGGCCAAATATCTTCAGGTATTGCTCATGAAATCCGAAATCCGCTTTTCGCTTTAAACAATAATCTTGATTATTTAAACAGGCATATTGGTGATCATGATGCGTTTAATGAAGTGTATCCGGAATTCAGGGATGGTATTGACCGTATTCAAAATATTATCAATGCTATACTGGATTATGCCAAACCGCATGAACTCTCATTTAAATCTGTTGACATAAAAGATATCATAAACAATTGTCTGATTTTGGTACAAAAACAATTTGAGAAATCATCCATTAAAATTGAAACACATTTTAATCACCAAAACAAATCCATTGAAGCGGATGCACATCAACTGGAGCAAGTTTTCCTGAATCTGTTTCTGAATGCGTTTAAAGCAATGCCCACAGCCGGCGTGCTAACGGTAAGTACGGATTATCGTAAACATCAGGTGCGGGTGGATATTTCGGATACGGGTAAAGGCATACCCAGAGAAGAAATCAATCGCATATTTTATCCTTTTTATACCAAATTTCCCGATGGTACCGGTCTGGGATTGGCTAATGTACAACGTATTCTGGAACAACATCAAGCCTTTTACCGGGTAGAAAGCGAAGTTGATATGGGCACCACATTTCACCTTTCGTTTCCAGAAAAACATCGGAGACCCAATGTATGAAATTTAATATTTTAATTTTAGATGATGAGCGTATGGTGGGTAATTCACTCAAGCGTATCATAGAAGATGATAATAAAAAAGTATTTGTGGCCACTCATTATGATCAGGCAAAAGAATTTTTTAAAAAGGAAGTGATCGATCTTCTGTTGCTGGATTATAAATTGGGTAGTACATCCGGACTGGATATTTTGAAAGAAATACGTGAATACAATGTAGATTTGGCGGTGGTGATGGTAACGGCCTACGGCAGTATCGAGTTAGCGGTGGAAGCAATGAAGTTGGGAGCCATTGATTTTATACAAAAAAAGGTGGAGGCTCAATACATTCGGTTCACAGTACAACGCGTACTTGACAATCTGCGCCTAAGAAAAGAAGTGGAAGCACTCAAAGCTGATCAAAGAAATAAAAACAAATTTCCATATCCCATTGCCAATTCCCCATCAATGCAAGAGGTCATGCAACTGGCGGATGAATTTGCCAAATCCGATTCTATCATCCTATTGCAGGGAGAGACTGGCGTCGGTAAAAACTTTCTGGCGGAGTACATTCATTATCAAAGTGCGCGATTTAAAAATCCGTTTATTACTCTCAATTGTTCGGCTATTCCGCGGCATCTTATCGAGAGCGAACTGTTCGGTTATGAAGCCGGGGCTTTTACCGGTGCCCGGCAAAAAGGTAAAAAAGGTCTTATCGAACAGGCCCATGGTGGTACTTTGTTTTTGGATGAGATCGGTGAGTTGACTTTGGATTTGCAAACCAAGTTGTTGCACATTTTGGAGCAAAATGCTTTTCTGCGGCTGGGTGCTGAGGTACCTACCACCGTGGATGTCAGATTCATGGCGGCCACCAATGCCGACCTTCACGAGCTTGTACAGAAGAAAAAATTTCGTCTGGATTTATTTTACCGCCTGAATGTGGCTATGATGGATATCCCCCCATTGAGAGAGCGCAAAGCGGACATCCTGCCGTTGTCAAAAATCTTCATTGAACATTTTAATCAAAAATTGAATAAATCCGTCTTAAAAATGAATGATGAAGCCGAAAAGTATTTACTCGAGAGATACTGGAAAGGTAATGTACGGGAATTACGCAATAGCATCGAAAGGGCAATGTTACTTAAAAAAGATGATGCGATTGCCCTCGCTGATTTTCCGCATCAGAACGGTGACACATTGGAAGATACACAAAGTGCTTTTTCTCTCCGATTGGATTTGCATAACGGTGGTAATCTATTACACGAAGCTCAAAAACAAACCATTATAAAAGCCCTTGAATTGACGGATGATAATGTGTCGAAGGCTGCCGCGTTATTAGGGGTTCCCAGGACGTCCCTTAATTCCTGCATCAATCGGTTTAATATTAGACGTTAACGGATGGCTTTTCACCGGCAAAGTAACATTCCAGCTCACAGACTTCACATTCATCAAACTGATTACAGTGATAAGTGAATGATTGAAACTGATTGCGAAATTCGCGCGCTGCCCGACCTTCGGATAGAAAAAATCCCATAAAACTCATTAAACGCTGTCCGGTTTCTTCTTCCAGTAAATGCTCAATTTTACAGGCTTCGGATTCCGCCAGAGTTTCTGGCAGATTTAATGCTTTGTGGAAAAATGTACGTATGATGCGTCGCTTACTTAAAACACTGTTAATAAGTTCTTCACCATGCTCGGTAAATCGATAAAATTTGTTTTCATCTTCGGTAATATATCCTTTGTTCAGTAGCTTTTTCATGGTAATGGAAACACTGCTGCGGCTGATATCCAAATAGTTGGCAATGTCTATGCCCCTGACATAGCCATGCGATTTAAGTAATTCATGCATAGCCATAAGGTGGTGCACACTGCTGTGAGTTAATTCCACCTCGTCAAATTTTCGCCAGACCTCTTTCATGTGTTAACCTCACCCAAACAGCTGTTAAGTTTATTTAACTAATGCAATATAGCCTATTGAATTGTTGAAGTCAATGAAAGGCCTAAAAAGATTAAGTATACTCAAAAATCGATAAATGGATTAAGCTAAAGCCGTTACTCGGATTGATTTAAGCGAATGTTTTCCAGATAGTCATCAACCCGGATGGTTTTTAAATCCGGATTCAGTTGAAAGGTTTGGAATGATATTCTCTGAACCGGTTTTGGTATTTGTCCTATTTTATTTAATTGGACGGTTTGATTGTTTAACTGTGCCTTGCCCGTACCAAAATCCCCAATGCGCAGGCGTTGTTTTTGTCCGTTTTGCAAGGGCATTGCTAAGTGGTAGATATTATAGCCCGGGCCGGTTAGATTCAGGTTTAACTTAAGTGGGGCCTTTAAATTTTTGCCATAAAAGGTGTATTTTTGCTGATCCTGATTTCGTATGTATGCGCATTCAATTTGTTCATTCAGACCCAGGTTATAAATGAAGACCACATGATTTAATGCGTCCGGCAGAGCCGGTTTAATATTTAGTTCCCGATGCAGCATGTTCACCTGCAGTCCCAGATAGTCTTGATAAAAATTGCGTACGAACTCGGAAACGGACCAGGCCTGGCTGTAGGTTCCGCTTAATACCAAACTGCCGTCCTCGGCAGGTGCCGGTTCAACTAATTCCGACATGGATCCGGGCATACCTTTATGCAAAACTTGATGGGCCAGATTCCCGGAAAGTTCAAATGCCTTATTGGTATAACCGGTTTGTACCATACCGCTCACTACCGGTCCGGCAATCCATTGCCAGCACAATCCATTATGGTAAGCGGCATCAAAATGGTAAATCTGGTCATGATGGTAGGGATGAAAATACGGATCGTTCTGGGACAGGGAGGCCACACCATAAGGATAAGTCAGTGTGCTAACCACCTGGTTGACAACGTGATGTGCTCTTTCCGAGGATATTAAATCATCTAAAAGCGGAACGGTTAGTGCAAACATCTGGTTGGGGCGGATTTGATCATCGGGCGAATCATCGGTATTCAGATGATCGTAAAGGGCCCGGGATTGATGGTCATAAAACAACCGGTTAAAGTTCGTTTTAACGTTTTCAGCTAATTGATTCCAGGTTTTTGCTTTGTCCGGATAGCCCAGCATTTTGGCCATATAAGCGCTGACCTGCAACTGATTGTACCATAGGGCTTGAATTTCAACAGCCCGATTGCCGCGGGGCGACCATGGGTGCTCGCCGCGGATGCGGGCATCCATCCAGGTATCGGCATCATCATGTGTTAAAAAACCATCAGAATCCATGAAAAAGCGTTGTGACCCATTGATGGCATGCTCGATAACCGGAAACATGTCCCGGGCAAAGGTTGTGTCCCCTGTAAAACAAACATATTCGGCAATTTCGCGGATAAGCCAGGGTGTGCCGTCAGTGGTATTATAAATAATATTCTCGGGTGACAATACGCGGTTGGGAATACGCCCGTAAAGAGGGTTTTGGGGATCGGTTATTTGCCATTGGGCGAAACTGCGGATAATGGACGCGGCCTCCGCAAATTGCCCGGTTACCAGAGAAACACCGGGCAGGGCAATAAAGGTATCCCGTCCCCAGCTTTGGTTAAACCAGGGCAAACCGGCCCAGATACCTTTGCCGAACTGTTGCACAACCAAATCATTTCCGGCAATTTTAGCCCAATGCAGAGCTTTATCGTATTCGGCATTATCGGTTTTAAAATAGGATTGCGACAGCAGCCGGCTGATATGTTTTTTTCTGGCATCGATGTGGCGACCGGGAACAGTGACAATCTGCTGAATCTCTTTTTTCAATACCTGATGGTTCCGCCCGAATAGTACCACCCAATGGCACTCCCTGCTCCGGCTTACATGGCCCTTTTGGCCAATAAAAATATCATTAGATGGCAGGACATTGGGCATTGAATCGATATGAGTAACCGCTGACCAGGAATGTAATGTTTTACTGTAGACTGCTGTCCACATATCCCGGGCCTTATGTTTAAACAAAGCCACCTGTGAAGAATCATCAATGTCCACATACCACTGGTTTCTTGTTCCGGAAAAAACAGGGATTAAGGTGCCTGGTTTGCCATGGGGATCATCGACCGAAATGATCATACCCATGCGATCGGAGAGTACTGTGATTGTTTCGCTGTGGCCATCGGCCCAGTCATGCCGCATTTGGTGGGGAAACATCCGCGAGCGGGTGGCTTTTTTGCGGTCCAGCAGGGTATCATTTGAAAAAATCAGAAAATCCCTCAGTGGATTATGGTTGCCGGTGTTATAGCCGGCGCTGGAATTGTAGGCAAATGTACTGCCCTGCCAAAATCCGCCCACCCCGTCGGTAAAGGCATAGACCCGAGATTCGGGTGCATTCATATCAATAACCAGTTGATCCAGTAAAGCTTCGCTATTGGGGATATTCATGGGCAGTGTCTGTTCCATAGAATCACAACCGGTCCATAATTGTAACATTATTAAACAACCGGAAACATACGACAGACCTTTAAAAAACGAATTTGACATTGCCTGAACTCCCTTTGATTTACATAAAAAGTCTTTACCAAAAATAATAACCATGAAAGATTTAATGTATCCAATAATTGGTAAAGTGCTGGCGAATATTATCGATCCCATTTAAATTGTAAATATTTTTGTCGCATTCGAGATGGAAGTTGGCTAACAATCATGGCTAATATGATTAAAAACGCGCCCGGCCATTGCCATCCAATTAACGATTCACCCAGATAAATGAAACCGAATAAAGAGGCGAATAGTGGTTCACTGGAAAATATGATGCCGGTACGATCTGCTGTGGAATGACGTTGAAAACGGGTTTGCAGCCAAAAAGCCAGTAAAGTGGAAAGAAGTCCTGTTATCATTATATTTTGCCATACAAGAAGTGAACCGGGTAATTTGACGGACTCAAGTAACAACATAGCTGCACCGCTAAACAGGGTTACCACACTGATTTGCGCAATCAGATTGGAAACATAATTTTTTATGTGGATAAAACGACTGATTAACAACACATGAAGTGCAAAAAAGATTGCGCTGAATAACATAATCATATCGCCGGGATTTATGGATTTTACGGTTGCTTTGGCACCGAAAAATATGAAAATGAGGCCAATCAATGATATCCCCGCCCCAAGCCAGGAGCGACCGGGAATGATTTGGCGAAATAAAACGGCGCCAATTACGGGCACGATGACGACTCTTAAGCCGATAATAAATCCTGCGTTAGAAGTAGTCGTGTAAACCAAACCCCAGTTCAGAAAAGCATATGCTAAGAACAATACCACACCCGTAATGATCCCTTTAAGCCAATCACGAAGGTGAACGCCACGCCATTGATTTCTATAAAAAATAAGCAACAGAATGAAGGCAATTCCAAAACGGTAAAACAAAAAGGCCAGCGGTCCGATATAAGCCATGCTCTCCCGTATCAGGGGATAGCCTATTCCCCACAACATGGGCACGGTCAATAGGGCCAGTTCAACCGAGAGAGTTTTGGATATTCGGGTCATGACAGGTTATTTTTAGACAATTTAGGTTTAATTGTGTTGTTAAAACAAGGTCCGCATGAACAAAATAGTTTTATGTTTCCGTTTTGTATCATGACAAATAAAATATAACATAATTCAGTATTATGTCCAATTTTAACCCATTGCCGCCCTGACATGTTATCCGATCCGTAGAGATGATGGCGAAGGTTGTTGACCACATTATGCACATATGGCAAAAGGCCTGTCGGTCAGAGGTGGGTAATATTATTCGGTTTATATTTAAATCCCTAAGATATCCAGGGCCTGCGAGCGGGGTCATCCTTTGTTGGGGAGTAATATGTTGTAAACGTTTGTAATGGACCGGAATCAGGGATGATGTTTTTTACCAAAACGCATACGATGGTGACCGGCATAATCTTCCAAATTAACAGAGCCGCAATCGGGGCAGGCGGTAATAAGCTCATCGGCATCCGTTTGATTCAAATCACCACAATCATGACAGCGGTATAAATTAAAGTCAAAATCAACATTTCCCCCTTCTATAATCAGTTCTTTGCCCTCGGTTAACGCTATACTGATTTTTTGATGCGCCTTATCAATCAGTCGGGTAAAGGTTGGGCGGGAAATATGCATTTCTTCACTGGCCTCCTGATGTTGCATCCCCTCATAGTCGGCCAAACGTATGGCCTCATATTCGTCCACCGTAAGGGTAATGATGGACAATAGTTTGCGGGGAACCCCCGAAGGTTTAAAATTATTATATTTTGGGGGGGTCTGCACCCGCCGGCGTCGGTATGCATTTCGCATGGTGGTTTCCTGTTACTTAAAGTTTGTGTAATGTAGTGAACCTATGATCATCTGTCAATATACGGTTTCTGCATTTAATGCAGCGGCTGGAAAAGCCAATAATATGTATTTGAAGAAGTCCCGATTAGGGTTTAAATGATGGCCATAAAATTTGCGGCCAGCTGTATTTGGATATTTGATCCAGATTAAAGACCGTCCGGCCGGCGATTGCATGGGCTGCCATCTGCCCACTGGCTATGGCCGGAGCGATGCCTTCTCCCAGGTCTTTAGTGGCCAGTCCGGCAGCATCACCAATGATATAAAGGCGATCCTTTGTCCAGGGTTTATGTTGATCTCTTAAGTAGTAATGATACCCCTGTGGTTGAGGGGCGGTTTCCGGTGCAATAAAACCCTTGTGAACCAATTTTCGGATTAACCTTTGCCAGTGTGATCGCAGGGATACAGGACCGGCTTGCATAGACATTTTACCGCCCAAACCGATATTAAGATAGGTGTCTTGTTTGGGTACATACCAGGCGTATCCCGGTAAGTTATGTTCAAAAAACCACAACAAACAACGTCGTTCGTGATGCTGGATTTGAAATTCCGTTTCCAGGGTGGCAATATGATTGGCCGCCCTTCGCGGCACAATTGTTTTAAAAAACGCGTGATAAACGGGACAATTACTGCCGCCGGCTCCGATCAATGTATCACAACTAAACCGGTCATCAATGATGTATTGATCATTTTGCTGCCGAATGGATTGAACCTTATGGTGATAAACGGTGGCCGCACTTTTTTTAATTAACCAATGGTCGAATTCATAACGGCGAATGGCGTATTGCCTGGTCAAAACCGGTAAAGGTTTGCCGTTAATGCGAAAATGAAGCCAGTGAAACTTGCGCAGGTTATGCGGATATTCCGACGGTTTGATGTTTAACAGTCGGAAAACGCGGGGCGTCAACCATCCGGCACAGGGCTTATTACGGGGAAATTTGGATTTATCCAGAATAATTGTTTCAATGCCGTGGGTTTTCAGCTGCCCGGCGCAGGCCGCACCGGCCGGCCCGCCACCAACGATGATCACTTGTGCATGTATCATAAAGAGTCTCTTAGCTAATGCGACAATTCGGTTGCTTGCGGCCGTGCGGTGTTAATACAATTTGCCATAATTGTGTATCACGGGCCCGAAAGCCACCGGCAGAAGACAACAAATAATAGCGCCACATGCGGTAGAAACGGTCACCATAACGTTCTCGGAATTGAGGCCAGGCTTTTTCAAAATTATTATACCAGGCCATCAGCGTAGTATCGTAATGGGGACCGATATTATGCCAGTCTTCCATCACAAATTGTTTCTCCATAGCATGGCCTAATTGAGCTATGGAGGGCAGCATTCCGTTTGGAAAGATGTATTTGTTTGTCCATTTGTTGCCGATGGTTGTACTATAATTACCCCCGATGGTATGAATAAAGGCAATACCATGATCATCTTTTAAACGCTCCCGGGTCAAGCGCATATAATTCCGATAGTTTTTAAATCCCACATGTTCCATTAATCCAATGGATACCACCCGATCGTATTGACCGTCCGTTTGCCGGTAATCACCATGGATGACCTTGACGGGTAAATCGCGGCAACGTTGGCGGGCGGTTTTCACCTGTTCATCGGAAATATTTACTGCTGTGACGTTGGCATCGTATTTTTCTGCAGCGTATTGTGCAAAGGAGCCCCAGCCACAGCCCAGTTCCAGCACAGTCATACCCGGTTCCAGCTCGAGTTTTTTACAAACCAGATCCAGCTTAGCTTCCTGCGCTTCATCCAGATTTTCAGCATTACGCCAGTAGGCACACGTGTAATTCATGCGTTTATCCAGCATGGCTTCATAAAAATCATTACCCAGATCGTAATGCTGTTGACTGACCTGAGAAGCACGACCCGGACTTTGCAGATTGTATAATTTAGCTTTGAACAGATGCCATTTTAAAGCTTTGCTCTTTTTAACTTTTTCCGGCAGACGTGCTTTAAGAATGCGATGAAACATCTGATCAAGGGCTTCGGCATCCCACCATCCATCCATATAAGATTCGCCCAGTCCCAGGGCATGATCTTTTAAAACCCGGTCGTAGAATTTTTCATTATGCACTTTGATGTCATAAGGTTTATTGCCGTTCAAAGTAATGCCGGCTTCGTTGAGTAAATCTCGGATTAAATATTTTGAGTTTTTCATGAGGCCTCCGTTAATGAATAATTGCCTTAAAATGGTTATTAAAGGAGTCCTGAAATGCTACTTCGATGCATTATGGATTTAGAGCAAACGGATCTATAGAACATGGATTTTACCATAATAGTTTTCAACAATTTGGCTGTAAGATACCCGATACAATTTTAAAGCACCGGGCAGAGTGTTCAGAATATCACTGGCTGTCATACCATCTTCTCCGATAGTTTGTTCAGCCTGATCTCCGGCATAGCCATGCAGAAAAACTCCGTTACGGATGGCCGCTTCAAAAGTGAAGCCCTGGGTGAACAATGCCGCAATAATTCCGGTTAAAATATCGCCGCTGCCTGCTGTAGCCATGCCGGCATTTCCGCTGAGATTAATGAAAACCTGACCTTCCGGGGAGTATATAATGGTGTGGGCACCTTTGAGTACAATATGAGCATTTAGATTTCTGCTCAGCTGCACTACACTTTCAATGGGATCGGATTGTATATCGGATATGGTTTTACTGGTTAACCGGGCCATCTCACCGGGATGCGGGGTAAGGACCGTTGGCTGCTGACGATTCCTGACAACATCCGGATCAACACTGATGGCAGTCAATCCGTCACCATCAACAAGAAGGGGAACATCCAGCTCACGGCACAGGTCACAGCTTAAACGCGTGGTCTCTTTATCCAGGGATACACCCGGGCCTAAAACGACCATTTCACATTCTCCGGCAAATTTAAGCAATGCCTCTTTATTGCTATATGCCAGGCTGCCGGCGGATGTAGATTGTTGCGGTCGCATGATGATCTCACTGCCTTTATTGGCGATGAACTGGGAAACCTGGTCGGGAGTGGCTAAAAAGCTTAATCCGCCGCCGGCTTTTAAATAGGCCATCGCGGCAAAATAGGGGGCGCCCAAATAGTTGGAGGAACCGGCGATAAAGAGGGCTTTACCAAAAGTGCCCTTGTGACCATGGACAGGGCGTTCAGGTAATGGCAATGGCTGATTCACATTAATAGCAAGATGATCGCTGTGGTGTAAAGAAGGAGGAAAAGAAATATGGGTCACGAATAACTTTCCGCCGAAATCAAAGCCGGGGTACAATACATTGCCCAGCTTGGGCAGGCCGAAGGTGACTGTCATATGGGCCTGTACCGCAATACCCATTACGCTGCCTGTATTACCGTTGATCCCGGAAGGGATATCTAAGGCCAAAACCGGTTTACCGCTTGCATTTATGTGTTCAATAACGGTATGGTATTTTCCGCTTACAGACCGATCCAGACCTGTACCGAAAATCGCATCGATAATCACATCGCTTTGCTCAAAGACGGATTTTAAATCATCAGGTTTTCCGGACAACAGTAACTCTAAGTCTAATTTTTGCGCGATGTCAAAGTTGGTACGGGCAGCGCCTTTGAATCTATCCGGATCGCTTAAAATAATTACCCGGGCATGCCCACCCATGGAGTGAATTTTGCGGGCTATAACGAGGCCGTCGCCGCCGTTATTGCCAACGCCGCATACCACAGCAAAGGTTTTATTTCTAACACCGAATTCCTTCAATAATGCAAAATAAGCGGCCTGACCAGCATTTTCCATCAGTATTTCTTCAATAATACCATAGTTTTCAATAGCGCTGCGATCCAGCGTACGCATTTCATTGATGCGGGCAATCTTCATAGGAACTCCGTTTTTATAAGCACATCTCTTAAAAATAGAGGATGAAACAAAAGAAGGCAAGATCATATTTATTTTAAAAAGCTATTGAATTTTAAAGATAAGCAGATGCATAAAGCAGCGTTAAGTATTTATTGATATTATAAAGTTGTCCTTAAACGGTATATTAGACTATAAAAATTTTGAATTTGGGATGGAAACTTTTTTGCCACTCTCAAGCTCAACTACAGTCATGATAGTGCCGATTTCAATAACTTTACCTTCCAAATCGTATAGTTTGATATGAGAGCCGCTACTAAGGGATTTATTTAAATATTTGCCCGCTATAAGCATTTTAAGAATATCTTTAGCTCCCAGAGCAAATGCTAAAGCTAAACCAAAAACTACAGCTATAATGGTATACGTTATGATATTTGTAAGTATAAGAACTTCTATATTCAATTGTAGCAAAGCAATTAACACGATTATGACCATTACAAAAAAATTAACAAATGATCCTAATTTTTTAGCATACTCAGAACCAACTCTGGCGGTGCTTCCCCTGACCAGGCTGCTTATCAATTTTGCCGCCCATGAGCCAACCAACAGGATTAATAACGCGGCTAAGATATTCGGTATATAATTTACGATATCTTTTACTAGATCGGCAAAAAACACCAAGCCAAGTAAATTGCTAATGGGTAGAAGAAAAATAAATAGAATAATCCAGAATAACATACGGGCAAAAATCCAGGCAAGGTCATCCCTTATTTCAATCGCCTTCAAGGTATTATTGAGGCCGGATTTTTTTACTAATCGGTTTATACCGATTAATTTAAAAATTTTGTAAAAAGATTTTTCAATAAGCTTTGATACGACCAATCCAACCAGCAATAGAACCAAAGCTCCAATTAATTTTGGCAACAAATTATACAGTTGTTCTAGAGTTGTGTTAGTTGATAAGATTAAGAGTTCATACCATTCATTCACTTTTATCTCTCCGATTTTTATTCATAACCGATATATTTAATAGTTCGCTCAAAACCTGAATGGTGTATAAAAATGTCTCAATTAACAATTCAAACAAGGTTTTCGCGAATAAACTTTTTTTTACCTTCTTCAATAATTCATCGTCAAAGTGTTCAGGTAATTTGTTTTTTTGTATCATATATTTTTACCAAATAATAATTTTATAAATTGATCTTTTGCTCGATTGATTCGCATTTTTGTAGCCCCGATTGTGGCATCGATTTTCACGGCTATTAATTTAATGGAAATGCTTTTGAAATATTTTAAAATAAATACTTTTCTGTAATTAGAATACATGCGTTTTAAAATTGCACCTATTTTTTTCCAAAAATTGTATTCTTTTTCTTTTGAGATCATAACAGATTCAATGCTATTCAAATCGACTTCACCGTTAAGGGAAACATGATATCTCCAGAACTTATATTTTTCGGACAATAAAATACTAAGGCAAACATTAGTTGTGATAACGGAAAGCCATGTTTTTAATCCGGATTGCTGGCGGAAGCTATGCATACCATGAAAAACTCTAATGAAAGTTTCTTGTGTAGCATCTTCAGCATCTTGGTGATTCATCAGTTTATTGAATGCCAATCCAAAGACAAAGTTTTTATAACGACGGACAATCTCCGAAAAAGCTGCTGTTCGGTCAGGCAGCTCATTTTTACAGATTTTTACCAATTCGGTATCGTTTATATCTCTGAGATTCATTTAAATTGATATTAATAATGCCACAATGTGTACAAAATAACAATAAATCAATCAAATATCCTATCTTTTCATGATTATTGCTCTTTGTAAGATATAATAAAAATAAGCGATAGAAACAAACTTGTAAGAATATAAACTACTTGACCAAAAGGAATGTTGAGATTTTGAGAAGCTATAATTGTTACTACTCATAATATTAAGATCCTTTAGGAAAAATTATTATTATAAGTATTAGGGTAAACATTTTTAACCTCTATTCAACATATCATACTATTGATCTGACTCTTGATCATCCGTAGGATCAGATATACTTTCGGATGATAGCTCCAATTTATCCTTTACGGCAGAGTCGGCATAAATCTTTGCATTCAATTTATTAATTTTATTATGAAGTTCCTTCAAACTCATAGCATTTTTTCGTACTTCTGACAATTGGTTACCATATTGTTCAGCTTTAAGATTCATAATTTCATAATCTTTTTGTGCTATATGTCTTTCGGTTTGCATATTGTTGATTATACCCATTGCCAGTTGCAATAAAATAAAAATGAAACTTATGGAAAACAGTACGATAAATATTGGCATTTGAATTAGTGTAAATCCGATGTCAATATTTAAAGTGACAGTAAATAAGTCCCAGTTAAAAATTGCAAAATACAATACAATCATGATATACATAAGAGTTACAATAGTTCTAGAATTTTTCATTTAATTACCTTTAAATTTGGATAATAATATGTTTAGCACGTATTCTTAAAAAACTAACGAGGCAATTTTGATGGAAATATCCAATTGCGAGCCTCTTCAATAAATTCTTCTCGAAAGGTCCTGAACTCCGTTTCACTGAATTTATTAAATTGCTCCAATAAAAAGGATTCCGTTTTACGATCGGAAACAAGGGCTACACGTTTGAGATATGTTTTATAATCTTTATAGAAAGAAAATTCAGATAACGCTAATTTAAAGTCATACTTTTCAAGTCCTGCGGTGTCAAATAGAACATTAATATTCTGATACATTGTGCAAAGAGATTCCAACTGATGAATAACTTGTATAAACTCTTCTTTCTCTAAGTGTTCGGTTAATAAAATTTCAATACTGTTTTCTTCCTGATGGATTATTTGATACATTATTTCTCCTTCATTTTGCCTTTAAATGATTTCTTTGCCCTTGTTGGTTACATTAATCAATAATTCGTTATTTTCGGAAAAATATTGGTTCTGAATCCAGGTAAGCACTCTGTTTATACCTTCTGAAAATAAAGAACTTGTTATCTCTTCAGATGGAACTGGCAATGGAAAATATTAGAATCGAATTATTGGTCTATTAATATAAAAATAGATTGGCCGTGGCTAACGAAATTTTTGAATTAACTATTAGACCACAGCCTATATTAATTACCGTTATTTGGTTCTATTAAGAATTCTACTTATTTCACTGCTTGTCAAGCTTTTCACCAATTTTAAGGATAGTCATATCAATTTTTTCAATATCCTTTAAAATCTTTTCCAGTTCTTCTTTTTTGAAAGAGACTTGTTTGCGGTTTTGTTCTGCATAAAGGGCATAGACATTATCCCCGAGTTGATTTATCAGGATATCTTTATCAGCTTTTAATCTCTTGATTTCAGATACATTTTTATATTTTTCAACATAGCCCTGCACCTGCTCCTGAACTTGTTCAGCAAATTTCGCACTGGCATCATAAGCTTCTGAGATATTGCCCTTAAGTTTGTCAAGCAAATTATTTACCGCCTGGGTAGATCGTTTCGAAATATCACTGGCAAGTTTTGTTGTTGTTTGACCGATATCCGAAGCAATTTCTTCACTTTTAGCGCTCACATATTTAGCTCCTTCTTCGATATTTTCTGCGACACTTGTAAAGGATGTTCCGGTTGTTTCTTTATCTGGTAAACTCTTATTCTTTTTAGTTGTTTTTGTAGAGGCTGATGTACGCTTTTTTGAAGCGTTTTTTTCATCGGATTTTTTAGTGGCTTTCTTCTTTGCCTCCTGCTTGTTTTTAGGGGTTGTCGATTTTGTTTTCTTTGATCCCGAGGATTTTTTAGATGTATTTGCCATAATTCTATCCTTTCAATTATAAGTTAATTATTTCTTAGTGTTTTTTGATTGTTTTCGTTGTTTCCCAATGAAAAAGAGTACGATCATTATGATTAAAACAATTAGTATGATAACAATAATCACTATTAAAATTGTTCTTGATTGTTTCGCTTCTTTTTTTGCCTCCTGAGCTTGTGTCTTTAGTAATTTTTCTCTGGCCTCCGATAGTTCTTGTTTTTCCTGTAGGGTTTCATCAATTTCTCTTTTTGCACTTTTTTGCCATTCTGATATATTAGAAGTATCCTTTTTGCTTCGTTCTGTAA
>WJIP01000056.1 GCA_014730185.1 Caldithrix sp.
ATTCTGGGATATTCGGAATTGATGCTGTCGAAATTGGATCCTAACGATCCGGCCTATCAACCTCTGCAAGAAATCCAGAAAGCCGGAACACGTTCATCCAGTTTAACACAACAGTTACTGGCGTTTGCCCGTAAACAAACCATTGCCCCCAAAGTGATTGATTTAAATGACACAGTTAGCGATATGCTCAAAATGTTACGGCGCCTTATCGGAGAAGACATCGAACTTATTTGGAAACCCGGGAAAAAACTTTGGTCGGTTAAAATGGATCCGGCCCAAATCGACCAGATTCTTGCCAACCTTTGTATCAATGCCCGGGATGCCATGACCGGTCCCGGGAAGGTAACCATAAACACAGTTAACGCCACCCTTGATGATGAATTCTGTCGACATCATGCTTTCGCCCAGCCCGGCTCCTACGTCGTGCTTTCCGTCAGCGATAACGGCATCGGCATGGATCAGCATACACTATCCAATATCTTCGAACCGTTTTTTACCACTAAAAGCCAAGCTGAGGGTACCGGTTTGGGATTATCGACTGTTTATGGCATCGTCAAACAAAATAATGGATTAATACATGTTTACAGCGAACCGGATCAGGGTACCGAATTCAAAATTTATTTTCCGGTTTACGAAGGCAAAGAGGCTTTACAAGAATCAGAAAAACAGGTTCGTCTGCCCCAAGCCAAAGGCGAACATATTTTGGTAGTTGAGGATGAAAAAGAAGTTTTAAACATGACACAATCTATGCTAAAGAATTTAGGCTATCAGGTGACTACCGCAGAGACTCCTCAAAAAGCACTGATTCTGGCTGAAGATTCTGGAAATAAATATGACCTTCTAATAACCGATGTCATTATGCCGGAGATGACCGGTAAACAATTATCAGATAAAATGTCTAAGCTTCATCCCGACATCCGTACATTATTTATGTCCGGCTATACATTTGATTCGATTTCATACAAAGGTGTTACAGATAAAGATTTGCACTTTATGGCCAAACCATTTTCAATTTCTACCTTAGCTGAAAAAGTGCGTCACGTTCTGGATTCTGCCCGTTAAACGGTTTATGACAATGCCCATAAACTTGAAGCCAGCGGAAGGTTTACAAGGTTGTTTTAGGCAAATAGTAAGATTTGGGTAAATAAATCAGCCTACCCCTCCAAAAAATAACTTTGCGGTAGCAGGCTGAAAAACTTTTATTCAGAAGTTTTAACTCCAAGAATGCTGCGTGAGCGATATCCGTTACCATTTTCAGGGGGATTCACGGTTATATCGATATACACCTGCGGCGCTTTCAGGCTATCGCCCGGAGCCCAGGTAATACCAAAATTAGTTGTACCCTGTCCCGGAAATTGAGTATCTCTCAAGGTGACATCGTAATCCCCATACAGATTGCCATCCGTTGCACTCACTTCGATGCGTGTGTCCTCCACCAGAGGATAACCATAAACATCGGCCACCGTGTAATCGAATCGAATGGGCGTGTTGCTGTTATTATACTCAAATTCGGTTGGATTGATTTCGATGGGCGCTGTAGCTGCACTCAGTAATACCCGTGCCTGACTCGTAACCGAATGTGTGCCAAGTGTATCCGAAAATGTTTTGGCTGTTATGAAAGCAAAGGGATTATTCGCGGGATCGGGTGGTAAGGGGCTGGCACTCATGAATTTCACAGTAGCCCGGCCCATTTCATCGGTGGTTGAGGCACCATCTACGATACAGTAATCCGATGAAAAATAAATAGCTGTGCCCGGAGCCACAGGATTGCTGTATTTATCCCCCACAAAAGCCGTAACATGATCGATTATACCATAATGGACGCGGCCGGCAATATTGAGTTGCGAGAGTGTTACGCTGAAATGTTCCTGGTCCGGTAATCCGCCATAGATGGTCAGCCTTACCGGCGTACTGCGAATGGCCTGACCATCGACAATGGCTTCCGCCTGAACTTGCACGGGGCCCGCAATGGTACCGCTGTTCAAGATAGTGTACGCCAGGCCGCTTTCCGTGGTCATGGTATCCGGAAAAAGATATTCGCCCCCTTCAGGTCCATTCAGAATGGAAAAGTATACTTTGACCTTGTGATTTTCATCCACGGGAATACCCTCGGAATCGGTAACAATGAAATGTACAAGTGCTGTTTCCTTAAGTCCCGAGCTCTTGATATAAATATGATGAGGCGGATTTCGGTAAAGTTCAATATGGGCCGCTTTACCACTTTCGGCCCCCGTTGTATCCGCAGGCACTTCCGTTGAGTCGCCATCGATCAGTGAGAGAGTTATGTCCGGCGCTTGCACGGTCTCGCCTTTACGGGTTAATAAATTGATTTCTTGAGTTTCGAATCCTGCTTTACTGGCTACTAAATCCACGCTTATTTCATCATTTTCCGGTTCAAACGTTAAACGATAAGAACCATCTGCATTAGACTTAGTTTGAGCAAAGATATTCTTTGCATAAATCAGTGCACCCTCCAGTGGTCGGGGCACGCTGTTTTGATCAAGATAATAGACAATTCCTTCTATAACGGCCAAATCTTCATCGGAAGTAGATGTTGCACACCCCCAAATGGTAGCGATTAACAAAAGCCCACTAAAAAGATTAATGATTCGTTTCACTTCGCCTCCATCATAAATTAAATGATATCATTCGTAGTAATATCGGGAGCTATCAAATTATTCTGTTTTAAATATTGTACACTTCTTTCAAACGTTTGCATACCGTCTTCCGTACCGGTTTGAATCACCGATTCTATTTGATGGGTCTTTCCTTCTCGAACTAGATTTCGGACGGCCGGAGTACAATTTAAAATTTCCAGAGTGGCGATTCTTCCCATCTCTGTCCCAGAGGGTATCAGGCGTTGCGATATAACACCAAGTAAAGCAGCCGCCACGACTTGCCTTACCTGACGCTGTTCTTCCGGAGGAAAAACACTTATAATACGATCAACCGTGTCCGCGGCCGAATTGGTATGCATGGTAGAAAATACCAAATGACCGGTTTCAGCAGCCCGCAAAGCATTGGTAATCGTTTCCAGATCGCGCATCTCACCAACCAGTATTACATCCGGATCTTCACGCAGGCAATATTTGAGAGCCGTTGCAAAATCTTGTGTATGATTACCAACTTCTCTCTGGTTGATCAGACATTTTTGCGGTTTATGCAAATATTCAATTGGGTCTTCAATCGTGATAATATGCTCTTTACGGGTGCGGTTAATTTCATCGATCAAAGCGGCCAAAGTTGTTGATTTTCCACTTCCGGTAGGACCGGTAACTAGAATCAATCCTTTTTTAGCTTTGGTGTAACGGTGCAGTACATCCGGTAATCGTAATTCTTCCAGTTTTCTGATTTGTTGGGGAATGATGCGGAATGCCGCACTTAAACCATTCATTTGCCGATATATATTTACCCTGAACCGTCCAACTTCACCATAATCAATAGCCAGATCCACTTCTTCATTTTGTACCAACCGTTTTTTCTGTCTTTCACTCAAATGGTAGTCCAGATATTTTTCAATCTGCTCATCTTTTATTGCCGGTGTATCGGTGCGCTTTAAACCGCCTGCAAGGCGAATAATCGGAGGCATACCGCTTACAAAATGAACATCCGATGCATTATTTTTTGCAGCAAATCGTAAAATTTTTTCAAATATCGAATCCGACATGATTCCTCGATCAGTTCATTATTTTAGTCGTAATAAATATGAGTAAGTCTTTCTTTTCCGTATTAATGGTTGTATGGGTAAACAGATAGCCCAATACAGGAATATCACCCAGGAGCCAAAGTTTTCTTTCTGTCTTGTTTTTAACATTTTTAACCAATCCCCCGATAGCTACGGTTTCACCATCTCTGACAATAACGGTAGTCTGCACCTCTCTATTGGACGTAATCGGTTGTGGGGCCTCATCGGGTCCGGTGTATCCTATAATTTCTTCCAGCTGAGGATGAACGGTTAAGGTAATATTACCATCATTACCAATCAGAGGAACAACTTCCAGCGACATACTGACATCCTTCTCTTTGTAGGTGAACAAATCACCGGAGACACCCCGGGAAATTTCCGGCACCGGAATGGTTGTGCCAATTTTAATATGGGCCTTCTTATTATTCATCGTTGTTACTTTAGGATTGGATATTAACTTGGCATCCGTATCATCTTTAAGCATATTGAGTGTAGCTTTGAGCTCAGTAAAGGTTAATACGCCGAGATTAAGTTCGTCTACAGAGTTTGGCAGTTCATACCATGCGGACAAGAGGCCGTCACTTTGCTGACCCGCCGCTCCCTGGGAAACAGGGGCGGTGGTTTCGCTGCCCGTCATCGAGACGGTCATACTGCGCGGTAAATCCAAACCTATTTGCTGATCGCTGCCCACATTGGTCTCCACAAGCCGAACTTCAATTTGAACTTGCTGCTGCGCCTTATCCAGAGCCGCAACCACCTGTTCAATTTGTTTAATATTTTCTCTGTAATCGGTCACCACCAGAATACTGGCACGTTTTTCTTTTCCATCCGGTTCAGCATCGCTGAGTAATGTGGAGGTCTTTCCCTTGCTGGACAGGAGTGGTTTAATCGTATTTTCTAAACGAAACGCATCCAGATAGTTTAGGGTGAACAATTTGGTACTCAGTTCACCGGTTACATTCATTTGCATGGACTTTACAAGTATGATGTCATCCTCAATAACATAGTGATAACCCATTGATTTAAGTATGGTGTTGAGGGCGCTTTCCAGAGTGACATTTGTTAATTGAACGGTTATGCTACCCTCTAGTTGATCGGGTATGACGACATTGAGACCATGCTGTCGGGCGAAAACACGCATAGCTGATGTAACAGGTGTACGCACAAAATTTGGCGATACCTTTTTTTGTAAAGTTTGTAACAGATCATCATCCCCGCGGACCGGAGTTAAATTTAGCCCAATTAAAAGAAAAATAATTAAAATCAATGATGTTTTCATTGCAGCCTCGTCGATTAATTATAGCGTTATTGTCTTTTCACGTCCGCCTTTTATCAAAATAACACGTTTCGGTTCAATGCGTTTAATGGTATAGCCATCTATACGGTCACCAACTTTAAGAATTTGATCATTTATCAGGGCCACGGAATTCACTCCCTGATAACTTATCGCTCTTAAAACAAGTCGTGTTGCTTTTGGAGTATATTTTTTCTTGGCAACCTTTTTTTGAACAACCTTAGGCTGAACAAAGGGATCTCTTCCCCAGTTTTGTACGTCTAATACAACGCTATCTTCGGTCACCACCAGCCTACTCTCTGCAACATCTTTTTTGACTGTGGTAGTTTTTTTATTTTTGCCGAAATAAAAACTGAGATAATCTTCTGAATTTATAATTATATCATAAACCATATACAACAGGATAATGCCAAGTACAATGAGGAGACGTTTCTGGCCTTTTGTAATATTTAATTCCATGATCATTCATCTTTATTAATGGTGTACAAATTGGCAAGGATAACTGCTTTAAGGGTCTTCTCTTTTTCCATATACTCTATGGAGATTTCTTCATGCGTTATATAAAATGGCAGCTCTTCCCAACTTTCTATAAATCTTCCAATATTAAGATAGTCTCCCATGACCTCCATTTCCACCGGTAATGTAGATACTTTTTCATTACTGCTCTCTTTAAAATAACTGGATAATCTGGGTGAAAAATTGGCCATGTCCAATCGATATTTCTTCGCATGTTTATCTAAATCTTTCGTTACGATTGAAAGCTCTTCTTTACTGATAAAGCGTTCTCTGGCTCGCCTTAGGTCTTGCTGACCCTGCTCGTAGCGGGTTTTAGCAACTTTCAAATTAATCTGGGCTTTTCTTGCTTTCTGCAGTTTTTCAAGCAAATTATCTATCTTAACCTGGGTTTTATTAATTTCCTTCTGCATAGGTCGGTGAAGGATCAAATACCAACCCACTATTACAAGAATCAACATACCGATTAATGCCGCAAACACTCGTTTTATTTTCATACTCACCCTCTACATTTTGGCTGTAAAACCAAAACGCGTCGTCTCTTCTTCTTTAATTTTACGTTTATGGTTGAGCACAATTTCTTCAAAATAGCCCAGTTTATTCAATTGATTGATATAATCTATGATCATAACATCGGACATTAGTAATGATCCTTTAATTAATCCCTCGACATCTACCTCATAACGAATTTTATTCTCGCTATTCTTCATATCCTTTTCACTCAGTGAAAATGCCAGACGTGTTAACTGAATGGACGACGGTGTTTCATTACTGAACAATTTCATAACCTCAATTATGGGCGGGACATCTTTAAGATAACTGCGTAGACGACTATTACGTGAATTTACGGCACGTATGCGTTCCTGTAGTTCCTTATATTTCCCTTCAATGGGATTAATCAGATAATATTCATTTTCCAGTTGCTTATAATACAAAGTTTTTTGCCGTAAAATATCTTTTTGTAAAATATGATGATATCCAAGCCCTGCAACACTTAAAACGATTAAGAAACCCAACAGGAAATTGAGCTTCCGAAACATCGTTTTTTGCTTGTAATCACGGGTAAGAAGATTAAAATTATGATTTTTCTGTAATACCGTCCCTATTGCTGTGTAATATTCAGCATTTTTCAGGGCATCATCTTCGTGCGCTTCAAACTGCGGACTTAATAAATATACCGGCATATTTAATCGTGAACGAATATAGGGTACGAGGCTTTCTTTCTTTAAGCCATATCCGGTAATAAAAATCCGACCGATTAAATTCTCTTTATCTTTACCCTGGAAGAACGAAATTGCCCGCAAAATTTCCTGAAAATAGGTATGTAACACCGGATTTTGTTTTTTATTAAGGTCATCGATTTTTCGTTGCAGCCGCGCTCTGAGTTTATTTTTTAGATCAGGGGTTTTACCCAGCGGTTTGTTTCCCCCGTCAATCTCTTCAGCATTTATTTCATCCTGTCCGGCTTCATTTTTATCCTGGATACTGATTTCGAAATTATGAGAGCCCATACTTAAATTTCGAACATTATTGAAAACACCTCTCTGTACATAACAGATTTGTGTCACATCATATGAGATATCTATAATTAAATCATTGGAATTTTCCGGGATCATGTGCCGGTAACTGTAATATAAAGCGACCGGCCGGGGAACCAGTGAATTTAAAACCATATTTACATTATTAAAGACGTTCAAATACTTTTGAATAGTATCCGTGGGTACAACCAGCACAATCAGCTTGAGTTTTTCGGTTCCGCCCTCTGAAAATTCCTTAACAACCTGGTGGCGGCAGATAGAATGTTCGTTAAAGTTTTTTAAATCTTGCTTGTTTTTATAATAGATCGCCTGATCCAGATCGGATTGTTTTTTCATTTTAGGCAAGACAATGGTGCGAATATTTATTTCCGGGCTAAAGATGCTGGCATGGACTTCCATACCCGGTTTATAATGTTCTTTCCGCAAATTAGCCAATGCTACCTGTAATGCTCTGTGCCGGCTGTAAGCTTCCGACGGATATCGTTTGATGCCCCATTTCTTTACCTGATAGTGTTTGGATGCCTTTTTAACGACTACATATCGTATCTTATCAATATCGATATCGATTGCAATTGCGGATTTGGCCTGCATATTTTGAAAAAATGGCAACGGATTGTAGAAATCTACATTTTTATGCGCAATTCTATCCTGGCCTGGTTCTTTCTGTCGGGGTTTTTTTTGAGGTTGTTTACGCTGTGGTGGCTTTTTTGCAGGACTTTTGGTTACTTGTTTTGATTGCGTTTTGCCTTTTTCTGTATTTGCCGATTTATTTTTGGCGGTAAGGTCTTTTGTACTTTTTTTAGGGGGTACAGATTTCGTTGCACTTGCCCCCCCACTAACACCTTTATTCGAATTAGGTTTCTTGGTTGCTGATGTTTGGGAAGGTTTTTGTTTATTGGAATCCGGTTTGGTCGCCTGTTTTTTCTTTTGTTTCTTGGTTGTCTTTTCGCTAGTGACCTTTTTATTACCGTTATTTAGATCTTTGTTGACATTGAGAGATTCAAAAAATGATTGCTCATCAATTTTGTGTTTTGAATCCGATTGTTTATTCAGTTCAAAAAATCGATCCAGTTGATGTCGCGATGTTTTTTGCGATTTAGCCATATTAACTTCATTTTCTATATCAGTTTTATTATTGTTTCGCCCATTCACTATCTGTAATTATCAACGGACCGCCATTGACGGAGTATTGCATTAAATCGTTAATGCGATCTCTATCGTGCACAACTGTAAATCGATATCCCAACCACCAAATTGTTGTGCCTAATAAATCGCCGTTACTGATAATTCCACCACGCAAAGAGCGCCACAAAAAATTCCATTGTGAGGTAAATTGTGCCCCGCTTTCCGGCTGGAAAATACAACCTACAGTGGTACCCATAGGTAACCATGAAGTTTGTATGTTGACATTTCCGCGTACAACATAAGTACCTTGGTTATACCAGTTATATGTACCAAATATTAAATTTCTTTCCACAAATGTGATATCCCGAGTAAATGTAAAAGGAGCGTTTAAGTTTAAATTGCCTGTATAATACTGGGTTGGCCTAGCAAGATCCCTTAATTCAGCCAGGTCAAACCGTGGTAAGTACTGGGCATTTTCCATAACCGAACCTGAGGGAATCGTTCGCATGCGACGGGCTTCACCCGTTGTATAAATGGCATAATTCGAGACATCAATATATGTAATGGTTTTCGTAGACGTTACCGCATTATTATCAGTCTTACCGCTGGCCGTTATGGTCAATTCATCGCTGGCCGTCACAGATAGATGAATATCACAGGTGCTGCCATTGCCAGTATTAACGGTTTCAGTATAATTACTTAAACCATTCATATTGCTGTTATTGAGGGCATATTCAATAATGCCTTTCACAGCATATTCAATACCCGATTGTGCTGCATAAAAAGCTTGTCTTTCAGAAACGGTTACAACCTGCATCCGTTTATCCGCAATAACAATGGTGGCCAATGTAATGCCCATTAGACCTAAAAAAAACATGAATAATAAAGTATTCAACAGGGCAAAACCACATTCATTTTTAATTTTCTTAATTGCGCACATAAAAAATGTCACTCATATTAATTGACACATTATTGCTTTGAATGGAAAAATTAACTTCGATATATGCCACCGATTCTCGGGCTGCATGTCCGTTACCTGTAACAGGGGCCATATCACTATCATAATACACAAAAGGACGCGA
Organism: Caldithrix sp.; assembly: GCA_014730185.1. Lineage (GTDB taxonomy): Bacteria > Calditrichota > Calditrichia > Calditrichales > Calditrichaceae > WJIP01. The sequence goes on from WJIP01000056.1 coordinate 9,238, forward strand.
TTGAACATTTTCGAGTAAAAGTTGCCAATCCTGCCCCCGCACTTTCCGATAAAAATTCGAGCCATTTAACCTGTATTGAATGCGTCGGTTGTTGCTGTCTCTGAAGTTAATGCGATTTCTTCTAATATTATTCAGATTACTGGAGTCCAATTCCTGAAAGTCAGCTCGTAACATTGACAGTGTTTTACGAAGTTCCCACCTTGCTTCGGTGTTTGAAAAAACTGTATTGATGGTGCGCGCCTGGGTCACCATAATACCATAGGCAACGGTAACAAAAACACCAAGCACAACCATATAAACAATCAGTTCAAAAAAAGTAACACCTTGCTGGTCTTTAACCAATTGAGAGTTTTTCATTATTTAAAACCTGTTAATTTTCTTCGTAAAACTTAGTCAGGCGTAATTCAATCTCATAGGGATTTTGCAACTGTGGATGGTTAACCTGGACTACAACGCGCCAGGCATCCACATTGGCGTTTCCCCAGTTATTCAAATTATTAATGGTAACAGACCGCGTAAAATCATTGGACACCGTGTCGATGCCCTGAAATTGTGAAACGGTTTTATACCAGTCCCAATTTGAATCTTTAAACCCAATTATCTCTTCCATAGACTGTTCCGCAATAGTAACGGCCTGATCGATTGCCATAGAGTTGCTTGCATTCATCGAAATTTTTCCTACTAAACTTATAAATGCAGGTAAGGCAACCCCCAATATCACAATTGCTACAATCAGCTCTACCAGTGTATATCCTTGGTTTGATTTTATACTATGCGGTTTCATTTTGTTTTTAATTCATTTTGATTCAGAGAGAATACAGGCAGAGCTGGGGTTGAATTTCCCAACTCTGCCTCAACTATTAAAGGAATCCTACATTCCAATAATTACAGATCGGTCTACGTCATTGTACCGATAAATTACCGTTACTAACGGTTACGGTAAAGGCCGAACTATCCGATTTTACTGGTTTATTACCGTCTGCAAAAAATGAAGAACCATCATCACTGTTATAAGCAGATACGGCATCGGACAGAGTATAAGTGGCATCACTTACAACCTGTTGGGCGAAATAGCTCATAATGGCGGCTTCGATAGCCCTCTTATTAGCTGTTTCTGCCTGAGATTGGGCTGTACTGGACATATCCATATATTTGGGAATGGCGATGGCTGCCAAAATACCCAAAATTACTATGACCATTACCAGTTCGATTAAGGTAAAACCCTTTTGATTGGATGCTAACATGATTACTTCCTCCTATTATTTAGTTAGCGATTAATTGATTAATTTAGGTTTAATTGTTTTAGAACGCATTCATCATATCCCACATTGGTAGGAATAAAGCGAGAGCCAGAAGTAAAATCATACCACCCAAGACAACCGTTACCACGGGCTCAATATAAGCTGTCATATTATTGACAGCGTCGGTTACTTCCTGATCATAATACGATGAAACACTTGACAGCATTTCATCCAAGGCGCCGGAGGCCTCTCCGATAGAAACCATTTCGACGAGCAAACTTGTAAAAAGAGGACTTTTTTTCAAAGAACTGGCGATCCCCTCACCTGCCATAATATTATCGGCGGTTTTTTTTAGTTCTTTATTAAAAACCATATTCCCCATAGTTTTTTGCATAATTTCGAATGCTTTCGTTACCGAAATACCGGTACGATTCATGGTATAAAACAACATAGCAAATCGTGATGTGTTGACTTTTTGTACAAAATCACCAATAATAGGTAGTTTCAATAAGATATTATCGAACTGAAAGCGGCCGCTGGGTGTGCGGATGTAGGCCACAATCCCAACAATGATTGCCAATAATATCAATAATATATAAAAACCATAGGCGATAATGACGTCATAGAGGCCTATCATAATTTTTGTAGGCAATGGCAACTCTTTGCCGGAACTCTCGAACATCGGAATAAAATTGGGGATTACTGTCGTCATAAATACGATAAATGCTCCAATAATACCAATAAGAACAAATGTTGGATACCTGAACGCTTTTTTCACCTGTTCTTTCATTCGCGCATCTTCTTCCAGGTAATCATAAAGATATTTGAGGGATTCTTCCAACGTACCACTCTCTTCACCCACCCGAACAGTATTAATAAAGATGGGCGGAAATATTTTCGGAAAGTTGTTGATTGCATCGGAGAATTTGCTGCCCTGCTCAATATCCGAACTTATTTGCTCCAGTACATGCCCAAAACTCTCATCGCTGGCTTGTTCCTTGAGGGCATTAATACTGGAGACTATAGGCAAACCGGCTTTGAGCAACGTATATAATTGTTTGGTAAACTGAGTTAGAACCGTTCCCTTAACTTTAGATTTATAGGATGATGTAGATTTCTTGGATTTTTCCGGTTGAGCCGAGATAAGAACCATATCCAGGCCCTGCAACTGCATCTGTAAATCCTGTTCATCGGATGCCAGTAAGACGCTTTCTATGGTCTCACCGGATTGATTGATGGCTTTATATTTATAATTCGGCATTGTTCATTCAATATAATATTAGTCTAACATACGCTCTTATAATTTGTTGTCCCCAAATCAAAATGATCAGCACTCCCATTGAAAAAAACGGGGCCATAGGAATCATTCTGTTTTTGATATCGATCCTCAATAATTTGGAACCGATGATATACAATAAGGCTATTACAAAGCCAAAATACAGTGCTATAAGCATCAATTTATATCCAAGGAAAAAACCAATGACTGCGGCAAATTTAACATCGCCCATACCCATGCTATCCCGCTTCAATATTTTGCTGGCTACAATATTAATTAGATAAAACAACCCTCCAGCCAAGAACAATCCAACAATTGAATTTACCCAAGATAAGGTTTCAAAAATTATATTCATTGCAATACCACTAAACAAAGTAAATAACAGAATTGAGTTTGGTATAAGCATGAATTGCCAGTCTATAAATGTAATAACCAACATGGCGTAGGCAAGAACTAAGTTAATGAGAAAAAGGGGTTGCCAACCATAACGCCAGAACAGGAGGCCGGAAATAACCGCTGATAAAATTTCTACAAGGGGATAACGGAAACTTATTTTAGATTGACATTTGCGGCATTTGCCTCTCAGAAAAATAAAAGAGAAAACCGGAATATTATCGTACCACGCAATATTATTATCACATTGGGGGCATTTTGAGCGCAAACCCAAAAGCGAGCGTTTTTGCGGTATACGATAAATACATACATTCAAAAAACTGCCTATAATTAAACCGAAGACTATTACAATGTATAACATATTTTTCCCCTCAATCAATCAGTTTAAATTCTGTATCTTCCGTGTCCGAACTGTCTTCGGTAACCGGGGCTGCATTATTCACTTTTACTGCCGGAGCACTGTTTTGCCGGGCAAAAATACGATTAAGATGGGCATAAAATATCTCTTTTTTAAACGGCTTATTTAAGAAATCATCCGCACCCATCTCAAACCCCTTTACTTCTGCATCGGATTCCTTGAGTGCTGTTAATACCAATACAGGTATGTCCTGCCATTCCTTCTTTTCCCGCAAATGCTGTAAAAATTCATATCCATCCATTTCAGGCATCATTATATCGAGAATGATAAGATCGGGTATTTTATCTTCCACAGCTTTCAACGCAATCCGTCCATTGGTAGCTTCTCTGGATGTCCATTCCGGTTTTTTTTCGATCAAACGATTGATAAGGGCGCGGGTTAATTTGTAGTCTTCGACTACCAAAATATCACGTTTAGCATTCTCAGTTTTTGTTACAGAATGAGAAGTTGTCGTTTGATCCTCGTTTGTCTCAGTAAGAGGTCGGGCCGTGATGGTTGCTTTTTGCTCATTTTCCCCGGTTTCCGGGCCCACTTTAAGTATCTCATCGTCCTCCTGAACAGGTACTTCTGTTTCCTGTTGAGCCGCAGCAGTTTGCTGTAAACTGGGTTGAATAACTCTCAAAACTTCGGGATAATCTGTAATACCCTCTGAAACCAAGGACATGGCATCTTCGAAAAGATTGTGAAATCCACGTTTACGGGCGGCCTGTCTAACTTTTTGCATACCGGCGTTGCTATTAATTAAATCCCGCAATTCATCATCGAGTAATAATATTTCATAGATGCCGATACGCCCTTTATAACCCGTATAACCGCATTTTTCACAGCCCTTACTCTCATAAACCCGGGGATTCAGGTTAAGGCTCTTTAACATTTGTGCCAACCGGTCATCAATGTCCTTAGCCGGTATTTCGGATTTACAATGATCACATAGTTTTCTCACTAAACGCTGGGCAACGATACCCTGCATGGAGTCCAGAACTTTCTGTTGATCAACCCCCATATCAGTCAGACGTGTAATGGTGTTAAACGTATCATTCGTATGTAATGTACTTAACACCAGATGCCCAGTTAAAGCAGCTTGTATAGCAATATTTGCTGTTTCAGTGTCCCGGATCTCACCGACCAGAATCACATCCGGGTCTTGTCGTAAAAATGAACGTAATGCCGTGGCAAAAGTCACGCCTGCTTTTTTATTAACCTGCACTTGATTTATTCCATCAAGCATATATTCAATAGGGTCTTCAATCGTTAGGATATTATTGGTTGTCGACCGAATGCGATTGAGCGCAGCATACAGACTGGTACTTTTACCTGAACCGGTGGGACCAGTCACAAGGACAATGCCTTGTTTATAGTCAAAGCATTGTTTGAGAAGATTTAAGTTATTACCGCGTACTCCCATTTTTTCGAAGGAAAGCATGGCTTTCCTGCGGTCCAGAATACGAATTACACCTTTTTCTCCATAACTCGTCGGTAATAAGGACACACGTAAGTCGATATCATTATTATCCAGGGTAATTTTTGCTTTTCCATCCTGTGGTTTTCGGTTTTCGGCAATATCCAGGTTGGAAATAATCTTAATACGACTCATTAATTTAGGATGGATGGAAAGAGGCAACGATAAGACATTGCGCAGAGTACCATCTATTCGATTGCGAATGCTCACACCCTGTTCTTTGGGTTCGATGTGAATATCACTGGCTCCCGATTCGATAGCTTCGATTAAGATTTTATTGACCAGTTTAACCACAGAAGAAGAATTGGTTTCGGTTTCATCGCCTTCAATTTCCACTTCGACGTTTTCTTTTGACTGAACATATTTATCGATCAATTTTTCCGGTGTATAC
>WJIP01000057.1 GCA_014730185.1 Caldithrix sp.
CTTTATCACCCTGAATGCCGGATAATCCCACAGCCCGGGTCTGCGGCGATTCCAGATTGAGGACAAAGTCGTCGCCCGTGACGTCCACCGTGGCATCGATATCCACAATAGGTCGATCATCGGAAATATTCAAAGTGGAAAAATGATCGTTGTATTCCCGGGTCCATGATACGGGCACGTCACTACTGGTATAGGACTCAGAGGTAAAGTCCCCCGTGTAATATTTGAGAAGGCGATTTGGCGCGATTATATCGGCCGGGGAGGGGCCGCTGCCTCCGAAAGGAAACGTGTTCACATTGCTACCGGATGAATTATCCTGAGCGGCAAAGTAATACTGCACCTGGGTACCCCACTTTTGACCGGGGATTACGAATTCATACGTATTTCCTATGGGGCCATCGGTATCCCCAACCGAACTCCACTGCGAAGTATCGCCGGATAATACGGTGCGGTAGTAAAGTTTGGGTTCATCAGCGCCCCCGGCGATACCGGCATCGTCGGAAATGTCTGCGGTAATGGTTCGGTCTTCAATACTGTTGGTAGGCTGCACCATTTCATGGCGGATTAACGGCATTTGAGCATCATCGTTCAATGCCATACGCACGGCATTGCGGGCGTTAACCCGTCCGTAGCCCACATGTTTATTCCAGCCCGATGCATTGTATGCGTATTTTTCAATGTTATCGGCGGATTTTTGCAGAATTTCCTGCACCTCATCCGCAGTCAGATCGGGATTGGCCGCCAGCATTAGGGCCGCCACACCGGCGGCATTGGGACAGGAAGCGGATGTGCCGCCAAAGTGATCCATATAATCGCCGTCCGCCCAGCCTTCACTGCCCACGATATCCGTGGTATATACCGTAGATGGCGCCACTAAATCTAAGGCGTCGCCAAAATTGGCTCCCCATTTGAAATTATTTTCCAGACTGCCGGTATGTTTTTTTTCGTCATACATATTGGAGGCACCAACCGCAATCACATCACTAAGGTACGCGGGATAGTTGACCCGGCCGCGGGCTTCGTTGCCGCTGGAAAAAAAGATCGCACATCCCAATCCATTGCGTCCCTGCGTTTTAGCACGGTTCAAAGCATCATCCAGAGCCTCATTGGGCGCGTTGCCGCCCCAGCTGTTCACCAGCACATCGGAGCCCTGCTGCCAGGCATAATCGATAGCCTGGGCCAGTTCCTCATCCGAAGCCCCGCCCGTCTTACTGTAATACTTTACAGGTAAAAGCTGGCTGCGATAAGCGATCCCGGCAATTCCGGCTCCATTATTGCCCTCTGCGCTGACAATACCGGCCACATTGGTGCCGTGTCCGTGCACATCATCGGTATGACCGTCACCGGAATAATCCTGACCATAGCTATAAAACTGGTCGTCTAAATCAGGATGTTCATGATCGATACCACTATCGATAATAGCAATCAATATATCCGGGCTGCCCCCGGCCGATCCCCCGCTCTGCTGCAATTCATCCCAGGCTTCATCCACATCCATATCGGCATCGGCATACCCACGCACATTTTGGGGAAAATCATCGGTGGCTCCGGAAGCCACCGACTGCGCGGTGTTCTTATGAGCCCATTGCTGTTCCCACAAGGGATCGTTTACACTGGCGTTTAGCAACTCCCAATTCATATACACGAAATTGGGTGATGCCCATTCTGTTTCTGGTAGTGCATAATATTGCTGTGCCATGGTTAATCCGTTATGCCCGCTTTGCTTGGATACGGAACATACATAGGTTCGTTCATTGATTTTTTTAACGATACGCACCTGCCTGTCGGCATTGAGTGCCTCGATATCATCGATTGCGGTAAGGGGAGTAAATTTTACCAGAAATTCATCGGTTACCGCCCACCGCACGTCTTGTGGTCTGAACACCGGTGCAGCCATTTGGATGGCACCATCCGTCAGAATGGTTTGCATATATTTTTGGAGTTGTTGCCCGGAAACCGGTGTTTGAAGTTTGAGAATATGCTTTGACGAATGATGTATTTTGCGAATTTCTGCCACATTACCGTTGACGTAACGGTGCAGGCGGCTATATAAAGCATCTTGTTCTGCCCGCTGTAAAAATACCAGACTTATCTGATTATGGAGCGGTTTTAGATATATAGGCTGATCGTTATAATAATAAAAATATTGTGTTGTTTCCGCCGGCAAAAGCCGGGGCATGCATATGGCCGCTATCAGAATCACAAAAAAGATCTGTAAATTCTTGGTCATTTTAAAATGAAGCCTCTGCCCCATGTTATACTCCCCATTTCAATTTGCCACCCACCGCATCGATAATTAACTTTTAGTTATCAAACTTTGCTGCGGTTTAAAGGCATTTTCCATGCCCCAATAATTTTTTTGCGCGAATTATAAACGATCAGGGCATTACTTGTTTCCCAATGCATTTGATTTTAGATTGATATGAAATGCATGTGTGCCATAAAGTTGTAAAACATTTGAATCCAAGCACATGAGATAAATCACGAATTTTGATCATTGGTCCAAGAATAGACCCAATAAATTTATGATGCAAACTTTACAAATCAATATCACCGAATTGGCGTTTGTTTTACATCGCGGTCCCGATATGGAAATGGAATGTTATTTGAATCTGGATAGCGGTAACATTATCAACATTCCCACAAATCGGGATGTTTTGTCCAATATTTTAAAATTTAAAGACGATATTGACCGCTATGACAAACACGCCCTCATTCAAAAGTTAATCCCCGAGAATTTAAAATATCTTTATATCCCCGATCAACTATCACAGGTTTTGTTTCCCATGATGGATCAATTTATTGAACTTATAAAGAATGATGAGCCTTCCTATCACGAGAAGTTATGGAAAGCCATTCACCGATACGGGGATTCCAAACGGTTTACCCGTATTTTAAAGACAAATCCCAAATTATTTGATCACTATCTTATGTTCAGGGATTTTTATTTTGAGAAAGAAGCTGATAAATGGTTAAAAAAACAGGGCGTTCTTTCACATTACACCGATCGTTCCGAGCGGAATTAATCCATTTTTCCTGTAATTTTATCAAATTTTAATTTAAACCATTTCCAGGGCAGCAAACGAGACACCTGTTGCTGATAGGATTTGTAGGCACCATTGGTTTCGCGAATTAAACGTTTTTCCTCAAAAAAGGAACCGATATAAAAATAGATCATCATCCACATCAATATGAGGGCTTTAAACAGCGTCATTTGCGGCTCAAAGGCCACAATAATCAAACTGAAAAAATAAATAGGATGACGTACAAAACGGAATAATCCTGTGTCCGATAATTGATATTGCTCATCTGTTTCCTCTGTTTTCCATTGTGCCCTAAAGAAACGTCTCACCTGATTAATACCTAAAAATTCTTGTACATTAAAATGCCGGGCGGCTATGATAAGACCAAGCGTTCCGCCTGCCTGGATGAATCTAAACAATAGTCTATGGCTGTCTTCTACCCGCCATAATTCTAAGGAAGGTCTGGGCATAACCATTAACATAAGGATCAACATAAGAGTTTGGGTGATGTTAAACACCAGTCGATAAAAGGCGAACCAGGTTCCCGCCACTCGCCGGACCCTACGTTTCCAATTATGGCTGCTCATGAAACTATGCATGACAGAATAAGCAAAAAAATACAAATTTACGGTTAAGATATCATTAATCATACTGATGATTCTGCTGCGAACAAAGACTGCCCTGTCTCTCATGAATATCCACTATTGACTAGCATTTACTTTTTCATCCATCGCTATTATATTGGTTTCTTTTATCCACCGGAGTTGCGATGCAAAAATTAGTTGGCATAACCACGGGCGATCCTAACGGTATCGGGCCGGAAATTGTTATCAAGGCGCTCATAGAACTGAAACATCAGTCTTTGAATTATATTCCGGTAATTTTTGGTTCGATAGACGTCCTTCAGTCCACAGCCGAACAATTACAACTCGACGTCCGGTTTGAACCGATTCGTTCCATTCGTAACCTCACGGTATCTGCCGGGCTCAAATTTTATTGCTTTAACACGGCCTCTCCGGGAAAAATTCCGGCACCGGGACGGATAACATCCCAAGGGGGAAAATCAGCATTTGTTGCCATTAAGGCCGCCACGCGTGAAGCACAGGCGGGTCGTATTGATGCTGTAGCCACCGCCCCTATTCATAAGGAAGCATTAAAGGTCGCCCGTATTGGCCATCAGGATCATACGGCAATGTTTAAACAGCTTACCAATAGTACTTCGGTTCGCACGTTATTTATTACCGGTTCCCTGCGCATCTTTTTTTTAACCCGGCACATTGCATTTCGCGAAATAGCCGGTGCTTTAGATGTGCAATGCGTTTTCAACGGGCTGCTGGATTGCCATAATCAGCTAGACCGGTTGGGGTTCAAATCCCCGCAAATTGCTTTAGCCGCCCTTAATCCGCATGGTGGAGAACATGGCTTATTCGGTGACGAAGAAGACCGGATTCTGAAGCCTGCATTACGGCAGGCCCTGCAACAGGGATTAAAAGTGGATGGCCCCATTCCCGCGGATGCTGTTTTTCATATGGCTAAAGAAGGCCGCTACGATGCTGTTGTTTCGCTATATCATGATCAGGGACATATTGCCGCCAAAACACTGGATTTCTATCGCACGGTCAGTCTTACTCTGGGTCTGCCCTTCATAAGAACATCGGTCGATCACGGTACCGCCATGGACATTGCCGGACAGGGCATTGCCAATGCCACCAGTATGGTGGAAGCCATCAAAACAGCTGTTCATTATGGATGATGGTGATCCATTTTTATTCTTAAACCTATTGGAAACTTCGTAAAATGAATCAAAATACCAGTCCAGCTTTATTAACCATAGAGGAAGCAAGAACAAACAAATTGCCATTAAACTGGCAAACGTATACCATACAGAAGCCCATTGAAATCGGTATAAAATCATTTGAAGATTATCCCATTGATCAGATTAGGACATTTATTGACTGGTCACCGTTTTTCTTTGCCTGGGGCTTAAAAGGCCGCTATCCTGCGGTTTTGCATAATGAAAAATATGGAATGCAGGCCGGTAAACTCTTTGAGGATGCCCAAGAACTGCTGCAAAATATTATCGATAATAAGCGGCTTACGGCCAAGGCTGTTATCGGTTTGTTTCCGGCAAATAGTGTGGGAGATGATATTGTGGTTTACAGTGCTGCGTCGCATAACCGGCAACAAACAATCATAAATACATTGAGGCAGCAAATCAAAAAACGGGAGGGACAATCCAACCTGGCGCTCGCCGATTTCGTAGCGCCCATGGAGTGCGGTAAAACCGATTACATCGGGGCGTTTACTGTTACTACCGGTATCGGCATGGAACACCAGGAAAAATTGTATAATGATCAGCATGACGATTATCATTTAATAATGCTCAAGGCTATTGGCGATCGGTTGGCCGAAGCGTTCGCTGAACTTTTACATGCCCGAGTACGAAGGGAATGGTGGGGCTATGCCCGTCATGAGGCTTTAACCGATGATGAAATCATTCAAGAGAAATACCGGGGCATTCGTCCTGCTCCCGGCTATCCGGCCTGCCCCGATCACTCGGAAAAAGTTAAAATTTTTGACCTCTTGCAATCAACCGAACATACTTCTGTTACCCTTACCGATCATTTTGGTATGCACCCTTCCGCATCGATCTGTGGTTATTATTTTGCCCATCCCCAGGCCCGGTATTTCCGTGTTGGCCAAATTCAAAAGGATCAGGTTGTGGATTATGCCCGACGAAAACAAGTCAAACCGGCTATCATTGAAAAGTTACTGAGCACCTATTTGACCTACCAGTAACTCAGGAATATGCTGCCCTGCATCCTTTAGCGGCGGTTTAGCTTCATTTTGTTCCAAATTTAACCGATTGCATTCAGACGGAAAGAATTAAACCGATTTATATAAATAGGGGGATAAAAACATTGGATAATGTGATACCCTTACCCATATAAAAAGGAGTCGATAATGCCTTCCAAATCCTTACCAACAACCATTTGTTATAAATACACATTTGAGTTGCAAGGTGATCGGCTTATTCAGTATGAGCTCAATCTGGATATAGATAATTTGCGCTACCTGCCCGGTGAAAATACTGTTCCCTCGAACTGGGCAAAACTTGACAACCATCAGTGTAAATTGTGTCCACTTGAAGTCACTACCCATCCCTATTGTCCGATTGCTAAAAATCTGGATTATTTGCTGCCTCCGTTCAAGCAATCCTATTCTTATGAGCCAACCCGGGTTAAGGTTGAATGTGATCGTCGTACATACGTCGCAGAGACCACGGTACAAAAAGGACTCAGCTCTATGATTGGCATAATAATGGTTAGCAGCGGCTGCCCCATCATGGAAAAGTTAAAACCTATGGTACGTTTTCATTTACCCTTTGCATCTACAGAAGAAACGATCTACCGTTCAATCAGTACATACCTGTTGCAGCAATATTTTCATTTCTGTAACGATCGTTCTCCGGACTGGGAGTTGAATGGTTTGATTCAGATTTACAAAGATGTTGAGCAGGTGAATGTAGGTATGGCGAATCGTTTCAGAGCGCTCGGGGGACAGGACGCTGAAATCAATGCGCTTGTGGCCTTGGATATTTTCGCCAAAGAATTACCGACAAATATCCGCAGTCAACTCAAGGATTTACAGCATTGGTTTGATTTAACCTGAAGTCCGCTGCCCCAAAAAAGTTATCTATCCCTATTGCCGATAATCCGGTATTTTCTCATAAGGTAAAGGATCGTTTAACCCGGCCTGTTGAAACCCCCGTAAACGGAAAGCACAGCTATCGCACACGCCGCAGGCAACTTCTTCATTCTGATAACAGGACCATGTCAATTGCAGGGGTGCATTCAGAGCAAATCCTTCTTCCACAATTTGTTTTTTATTCCAATGGATTACCGGAGTGATAATTTCGATTCGGGTTTCCGGTTTAGTGCCATTCTCGATAACCTTGTTAAAGGCCTTAAAAAAAGCCTTTCGCGTATCCGGATATCCGGACGCATCCTCTTCCACAGCCCCAATAAAAATTTTTTGAGCATGGATAACCTCTGCCCAACTTGCGGCAGTTGACAGGATATTTCCATTACGGAAAGGCACATAACTGCCCGGTATCTGATCACTGTGAAGATTTGCAGGGGATACTGCAATTTTTGGATCGGTTAAACTGGAGCCACCGATAGTCCGCAAATGGGATAGGTCCACAGTCAGGCGTTCATCGATCTTATAATGATCTGCAATCTCATTAAAGGCTCTCATTTCTCTTTGTTCAGTACGCTGGCCGTAATTAACATGTAAAAATGCCATCGTATAATGCTGAGCAGCAATAGCTGCGGTTACGCAACTATCCAATCCTCCAGAAACCAGAACAATTGCCTTTTGGGAATGCATCATTTAAACCGGTTTCGTTTTTGCGGATCGAAAACAGATGTAACGGTTGAATGCATACCGCCGCGGGTTGTAAATTTTCCGATCACTTCCATGTACCGGGGCTGGCAGGCCTGCGTCAAATCATCTAAAATTTGATTAATAACCGCTTCATAAAAAATGCCTTTATTCCGAAAGTCTAGAAAATAATATTTCAAGGCTTTGAGCTCTAGGCATTGCTTATCCGGTATGTAGTTTATTGTGATCGTGCCGAAATCCGGTAAGCCGGTTTTGGGGCAAACCGATGTAAACTCCTCATTGGTGTGGGTAATGTAATAATCCCGGTCCGGATATCGATTTTCAAAAACTTCTATTTCCGCCATCTTGCATCCTTTTGTATCCCATACTTAAACTTTTTATTTATACCCCCCTGCGATCCGGTTCCCAGATATATTTATGCAATTGTATCTGAAACCGGACGGGCAATTGATCCTGTAAAATCCACTCGGACAGTACTCGGTTATCCAGCAGACCGAACACTGGTGAGAATAACACTGCATGCACTTTGGCGCTCAGATTATACTTTTTTGTTATATCTTTGGCATAATCATAATCCAGACGGTGGCCAATGACAAATTTGACCTGATCCTTGTGGGTTAAATATTCAAGATTTTTCCAGTACATTTTCTGGCTTTCGCCACTTGATGGACATTTGATATCCATTATACGAATAACCCGTTCATCAACCACACTGATATCCCGATGGCCGGCCGTTTCCAGCAATACATTATACCCACGATTACTCAGTTCCTGCATCAGAGCCAATACATTATTTTGTAAAAGGGGTTCGCCGCCGGTAATTTCCACCAGTTTTGCATCAAACTGTGCTGTCTCATTTAAAATATCAACCAGGGTGTGTTCCGTTCCTTCATAAAAGGCATACTCTGTATCACAATAGTTACACCGTAGGTTGCAATAAGACAAACGGATAAAAATGCAGGGTTGTCCGGCGTATGTGGATTCTCCCTGTATACTGAAAAAAATTTCGTTGATGCGCAATGTTTGCTTTAAATCCATGACAGGCATGTTATTCGGTGTATTCCACAAGATATTTCTCGGTTTCCCACAAATAAATCTTAGACATGTGCACATGCTGGGGTAATCGCCGACCAATTTCGCGGAAAAAATATCGTGCCAGATTCTCGGCTGTGGGATTCATCTGGTCGAATGGACTGATGTCATTAAAGGTTTGATGATCGAATGGCATAATTACACTATCTGCAATGTCCTTCAAATCTTTAAAATCAATAACCATTCCGATATCGTCCAAAATACCGGACGATACTTCAACTTTTATCTTCCAGTTATGACCATGCAATCGGGCACATGCCCCCTGATAGTCATTCAAGTAATGCGCACCGGCTATGCTTGTTTCTATAGATAATGTATACATTGGTTCTCACAATCGATAGAACATTTTTAATAAATGGCAGCCAATATAATGAAAAGCATGTGATGAGGCAAGCTATTGGGTTTCGTTCCGGTTTAAGATAGCGCTATCAAAAAGTGGTTATTTCCCCAACTCATTTATCGAGTTATTTGTCTGAACCCCCAAACAGTTGATAAAGGATTTTTTCAACTTCTTTAAAATCATGAGCAATAAAGTCCGCTTCTGACAGGTGGTGAGGTTCCAGAGTGGTCGTAATAGCAATTACCGTCATTTGGGCCGCTTTGGCTCCCTCGATACCCATAGGTGCATTTTCAATGACTACGCATTCCTGTGGTTCAAGGTGCAGTAACTCGGCACCTTTCAGGAATGGATCGGCATAAGGTTTCCCACGTTGTACATCATCCACGGTTACAAGACAATCAAACGTGTGATTAAAATACTGGTTTATAATTTTTTCAACACGGGAACGTGAACCACCGGTAACTACTCCGACAGGCCAGCCCTTTTTATTTATCCTTTCCAATAACACGTCAAAATAATCATAAAATTCGATGTGCATAAATTGATTATAATAATTGACCTTACGATTCATAATATCCATTACATCCTTTTCCGTCAGGCCATACTTTTGTCCCAGTTTTCGAGATATGGTATGGATACCCTGTCCTTCCATAATAAAAAATTCATCAGGATTGATGGTAACATTTTTTTCCGCGAAAGCTTTTTGCCAGGCTTCAAAATGTTGTTCCATACTCTTTACGACAACCCCGTCAAAATCGAATATTATTCCTTTAAGTGACACTTCGAGCACTCCCTGATTATACATTAAATGCGGATATAATGGTATGGTTTATATTATAGGTTTACGTTTTTTTCGATAACGGGCAAAAACCCGCTGATCCAGACGTTCCATGTATTGTTCCTGTTCATGAATCAGTCCCTGCTTGTTTTTATGAAATTTTCGGGCGTATTCGGCAATAAAGAGGCAACGAACGAAATGGCGGTACCGCTCAAAGGCGTAGTACTTCACCTGCATAATGCGTTCATCACTTTCCTTTTTCTGCATTAAAGCAAAGAATGGCTCGTCCTCTTCAATGAGTAACCAGTTACGGTACCAGGCTTCGAAAGTCAACATCCAGGCCGCCACACTGGGGTTTTCATATTTACTGTTGAGTTGGCTGTACAACAATTTGAATTGGGTTAAATACAAATCATCATCCTTAAGTTGACCAGCGTCTAAAAACAAACTTTGGGTCAACCAGATTACGGCAGTTTTTGTTTCGTCTTTTTTAAAATGACAAAAACTTAAATAAACGCGAGCCAGCAAGGAATCTCTTTGCTGCTCTTTCAACACCATCTTTAATTTTTCGATGGATTGATTATAATCCCCGTTCAGATATTCAAACACACCCCGGGCCAGCATGGTGTTTTCATTAGCCTGATGCTTAAACTGATTCTTATAAATGGTTTGAATCAGACGCAAATACATTTTGTAGGAAAACACACTTATCATGTTTTTTCGGAATTGTTCACGCAGCTCAAGAAATACCTCGAACAGGTAAGCACAACTTGTGGGATTGCGGAATTTGGTTTCATCCCACAAGGCTTCGATTTCATCGATATAACGTTTATATTCTTTTATGGCAGTAATCCGGTAATATTCCCGCCATTTTTCCAATGCCGTAATAATATCGAAAGCCAGAAAAGCCGTTTCCGCTTCATCCAGCAAATGATCGAAAGAGTCCCACAATGATCCTGCCATAATGCTTTCTCATTATTTGTTTTTTAATAATTTAAGGCTTAGTAAAAATGGACACAAATAATTTATCTCAGGTAATTTTACGAAGCATGGACTTCGACCCGGCTGCGGCCATTTTGCTTCGCAGAATACAGGGCCTTATCAGCGGATATGAGCAGTTCCTGTGAAGTTTGTACTGAAAATGATGCACATATGCCGACACTGAAAGTAATATTAAATGTATGGTGTTTATAACGCATGTCCGTTTTTTTGATTTTGGTTAATATCCTTTGCATTACCTTTTGAATTTGTTCCAAAGAGGTATTGACCGTTATGATCGCAAATTCTTCGCCGCCGTATCGAAATATGCGGTCGGTTGCAGCCCGTAAATCGTTTGTTAATATGTCTGCCAACTGTTTAAGAACATAATCGCCGGCATCATGACCATAGGTATCATTAATCGTTTTAAAATGATCAATATCCAGCATAGACAAATTAAACGGTTCCTGATTTGTGGAATATTGCTGCCATAATTTGCTCATATATTCATCAAAGGCCCGCCGATTGAATAATTTGGTCAGTCCGTCTGTGCGGGCGTCCACATTCAGCCGTTCATTATCACTCAATAAATCTTCGGTGACTTCGCTCAGAGCTTCAAATCTATTGATCGGCCGAATTAAGTTTTCATATCGCCTGCGGGCTTTACTCAAAATCCGGTAAAAATTATTCTCTTCCAAAGGCAGTGAAATATAATAATTGATATGCGCTTTATTGATGGCACGTAAGAACAGTGTCTGGTCCAATCGGTCTGAGATCAGAATCCGCTGTATTAAGTTATCGTATTGCATCACCGTTCTCAGAAAATTGATGCTTTGCAAATTTTGATCCGCCAGGGCAATAGCCACTGGTATATCATCTAACTGATTTAAATTGGTCAGACGGGAAAAATATTGCAGTTCCACACTGGATACATTTTGTTTTGCAAGTATCTGAATAATCTGATTGCGTTGAGGGTGTTCACTTTTGTGAAGTAGTACTTTTTGAGGTAATTGATTCTTAAATGTCATCGCATCCACCGTTGGTTTAACTTAATATTCGGTGAATGAAGACAATGACTTTAATACGAATACGCTGCTGAATGTTATTAACTTTGTTTATTGTATCGAAGAGCGGCAGCCACAAACTCCCGGAACAACGGATGGGCTTTGGCCATACGCGATTTTAATTCAGGATGAAACTGACATCCAACGAACCAAGGATGATCCCGCAGCTCCAGCATTTCAACCAGACTGTTGTCCGGCAACAAGCCGCTTATAATCAGTCCATTCTCTTCAAAATCTCGACGAAAAGCGTTATTCACTTCATAACGATGACGATGTCGTTCATCGATTTGATCGGTTTGATAAGCCTCGTGCGCTTTGGTGTCCGGTTTCAGTTTACAGGGATAACTACCCAACCGCATCGTCCCTCCTAAATCTCTTATCGTTTTTTGCGTTTCCATCAGATCGATAACCGGATATTTTGTATGAGCATCAAATTCCGTACTGTTTGCGTTTTCTTTTTTCAGAACATTGCGGGTAAATTCGATGGCAGCACATTGCAATCCGAGACAAATGCCGAAAAAAGGAATCTTTTTCTCACGGGCATAGCGAACTGCATTTAGCTTTCCCTCTATACCCCGCTCCCCAAAGCCGCCAGGAATAAGAACGCCGGATACTTTGCTTAATTGCTCTTGGACATTCCTCGGTTTGATTGTTTCGGAGTTGATCCATTGCAAATTTACCCGTACATCGTTTTCCATCCCCGCATGGATAAACGCCTCCGTTATACTTTTATAGGCATCGTGTAATGCCACGTATTTACCGCAAATAGCAATAGTCACCTCGTGCTTAACTTTTAAGTACCTATTGACTTTTCGTTTCCAGCTATCGAACTGTAACCTTCCCTTTGGTAGTTTGAGTTTTTGCAAAACATGAACATCAAAGCCTTCTTCCGCATATTTAATTGGCACTTCATAAATGGTTTTAACATCCAACGCATCAATTACGGCTTTGGGAGAAACGTTACAAAACAATCCTATTTTTTTCTTAACACTTTCGTCGAGCAGACGATCAGTGCGGCATAATAACATGTCGGGCTGCAGACCGATTTCCCTCAAACGCATAACGGAATGCTGGGTCGGCTTGGTTTTAAGTTCATTGGCTCCGGCGACATAAGGCACTAAGGTAAGATGGATGACGAGGGTATCTTCGGGTTTATTATTTAATCGGAACTGACGAATGGCCTCCAAAAAGGGCTGGCTTTCGATATCACCCACTGTGCCGCCAATTTCAACAATCACAATATCCGCATCGGTTTTTTTTCCGGCGGATTCAATTTTTTCGTTGATGGCATCCGTAATATGCGGAATAACCTGCACGGTAGCGCCCAGATAATCACCCCTTCGTTCTTTCTGGATCACATCGTAATATACCTGACCGGATGTGGCATTATTAAAACTGGCCATGTTTTCATTGATAAAACGCTCATAATGACCCAAATCCAGATCCGTTTCGGAACCATCATCCGTGACATAAACTTCTCCATGTTGATAGGGGCTCATCGTACCGGGATCCACGTTTATGTAAGGATCCAACTTGAGGATGGTTACTCGGTACCCTCGCGATTTGAGCAACACCCCCAGTGAAGCACAGGCAATGCCCTTACCCAGGGATGAAACAACACCACCGGTAAAGAAAATGTACTTTGTTTTTTTCATAGACTATTCTATGGTTATTTTCCCGTTTTCCAATTTATGATTAATTATATCCAGATCTGCCTGTGTATCCACCGAAAGTGAGTGATATTCTGTTTCGATGGTATAAATTTTGAAACCGGATTCCAGTACTCTTAATTGTTCCAGTTGTTCAGCCTGCTCCAGATATCCTCTTGGCAAACGCGTTACTTTTTGTAAAAACTCATTTCGATAGGCGTAGATGCCTATGTGTTTAAAAAAACGGCAATGATTCAACCACTGGTTTTGATCTGCCTTATCCCGGATGAATGGTATGACCGAACGAGTAAAATAAAGAGCAAAATCCTGCGCATCGCGTGTTACTCTAACCAAATTGGGATTGGTCAAATCCTCATTATTTTTGATGCGTGCGATAGGTGTGGCCATATAAATCTCATCGTCTTCAAAAACCTTGGCCAGCTTTTTGAGTAATTCCGGATCAATAAATGGCTCATCGCCCTGTAAATTAATTACGACTTCCGCCGGCAGAGAGCGGGCAGCGGCAGCAACCCGGTCGGTTCCGGATGTTAATTGTTCCTCCGTCATAATTACCATTCCGCCGGCCTTCTGCACCGCGGATTGTATTAACGGATGATCGGTTGCCACATAAACACTGTCTGCACCAAATGCTTTTACCGCCTGCTGCCATACCAGCTGTATCATTGGGATTCCACCCAGTTTTTTCAGCGGCTTACCAGGTAGGCGTGTCGAATGATAGCGTGCAGGGATTATACAAACCACGTTCAATTTAAAAATCCTTCGGCCAATTTAAAATGACTATTCCAGTGCTGCATCCTGCAATATAATTTTAAAAACCGATAATATACGTAGCTTAAGTCTAATTCTCAAAAATAGATTGCGCAAAAACTGAAGAATAAGTCCTTAGGGAGTCCATAACCTGAACTGTGGCGTGTTCATCAGCTTTGCGGGGTTGCCAATGATCCACGATAACCGGCTGTACTTCCGTTTGATAAGGTATAATCTGCTGAGGATCGATTTTAATGCTTAATACAGCGGTTTCTTCATAGGTGCGCGAATTTCCGCCGAAAATAAAATTTCCAAGTGAATATGCAATAATGCGATTGTTATACAATTCGATTCCCTGAAGCACATGGGGGTGATGCCCGATAATTAAATCCGCACCATAATCGATCACCTGATGGGCAAACCAGATTTGGCTCTCCTGCGGAATATTTTGCTTTTCCAGTCCCCAATGGAAGTTAATAATAATAAAATCCACATTTTTTCTTAACGAACGAATATCTTCCCGGATGAACTGCAGAGAACGCATAGCTGTACCCGACGCGTATGTTTCTGCAGGCTGAGAATTACTATGTTTACCCAAACCGTAGTATGCCAGATAAGCAATATGAATTCCATCGATCGTAAATATAACCGGCTTACGGGCCTCTTTTAAATTCCGGCCAGCGCCCACATATTTGATATTAACTTCGTCCAGAGCGGTTAGCGTATTGCGCAACCCCAATTCACTAAAATCATAAATATGATTATTGGCCAGAGTAACGATATCCACACCGCCGGCTTTTAACGTTTTCACATATTGAGGTAATGCTTTAAAATTAAATAATTTTTCTCTGGGCGAACCATTTAAAGTCAGGGGATTTTCCAGGTTAATCATGCTGATATCGGCATCCGCAAACCATTTAAATTTTCGGAAGGGATAATCATAGTCGTCATCCACAAAACGTTCAAAATGATTGGCAAGGGTCACGTCTCCAGCGAAATGAAGTACGATTGGATTTTCCGCCTTAATAGGACCAATATGAACTAACGCTGAAAAGACTGTAAATAAGTAAATAATTTGAGAGGTGCGGTGTTTCATGGGGATGCATCACATTATAATATCATTTCGTATCCGGCATCGGCAACAATCTGAGCTGCTTCAGCCGAATCAAACGTTTGCGGATCTATCTCAATGATTGCTTCACTTGTATCCAGACTTACTTCCACATCTTTAACACCGGTAACTTTTTGTAAAGCTTCTGATACAGAATGAACACAATGGTGACAGGTCATTCCTTTTATTGTATAGGTCTTTTCTTCAAGCATAATTTGTCACTTCTCCATTTTCTTGCTGTGAAACTCTTTGCAGTCTAGCATTATTTCGAATTGTTGTTACAAAATTTTTGCCGACACAAAAAAAAACCGCCTCAGGGCGGTTCAGAAAAGGGGCGGTTCGTTAATTTCGAACCACTTGTTCATTGAGAATTTTATCATCAAAATAGTACATCTTGGGGTTAAGATGTTTGCCATTATATAGAACTTCATAATGCAAATGGGAAGCTGTAGATAATCCGGTACTACCCACTTCACCAATTTTATCACCCCGTTTTACATGTTGGCCTCGCCGAACAACCATTTTGTCCAAATGCCCGTAACCCGTTTCAAAACCATATTTATGGTCAATCTGGATCATTTTACCGTAACCACCATTGTTCCCCGCAGAAGTTACAAGACCGTCAGCAGTCGCATAAACCGGTGTACCGCGATCCGCAGAAATATCGATACCGTCATGATGTCGATAAACTCCCAGCATTGGGTGTTTACGTACACCATATCCGCTGGAGATAACCCCTTTTAAAATAGGACGCAGAGCCGGAAAATGTGCTATTGAATCCTGTTTATCCTGAAATGTTTCCAACAATTGTTGATAACTGCTTAATTCCAGTTTAACCGTTCGCTCCAGCTTAGACAGATTGGTCAGCTGTTCACTTAGATTTACGGTTGATTCAAACCCTGATATCTGGTCTACACTTTCATAATCATATTCCGACCCACCAATACCGACATTCCGAATTTCAGAACTCAGCTTTTCCAGACCAAGTACGGTTCGAAGTTCATCATCTTGATCAACAATCTGAGTAAGACGAGTGTCTATGATATTTATCTTATCTTTCATATCAATCAGGCGGGCTTCCAGAACGGCGTTGGTGCGTTCCAGCGTTTTGATTTTGGCATTATTTCCAAAATCAACTAAAAAATCCAGTCCTAACTTACCCAAACCAAGGAATACAATTAAAAAAACAGATATATATGTTACCAGCTTAACACGTGATATTTTATACTCTTTTATATTTCTCTGGTCTTTGGAAATAAAAATAATGCGGGATTGATCCTTCTCGTGCTTCTTCATTCTCTTTCCTTTTACCAAAATGGATTAAAAAAAATCACCCATATAAATAAATTAATTGAATGTGATTTAAATCAAAATATATAAAATAATTTAAAAAAGATCAAGCTATCTCCATTATTTTTCTAATGTTATTCAGCTTATATTACGAATATTCGTAGTTTTTTTGTTGTTGATAAGTTTTTCTGGTCATTTTTTGTCATGATGTAAATCCAATAATTTATGGATTTACATCTTATTTCTGTATACAATTGATGCAAATTAGCGATGCGATAGCTGTAAACCAAATTTCTTTTGCACCATGATTATCAATCAATGATTCGAATTAATAATACGACCTGTATAAAAAAATCCCGCTCTGAGGCGGGATTTTAAGCCACAACATTGATTTTTTATATGAAGTACTGGAATGCGTATTATTCCGTATATTAAATAAGAGTTATCCAAGATAATAACGCAATACTTTACTCCGGGAGCTATGCCGTAATCGACGCAGGGCTTTTTCCTTAATCTGACGAACACGTTCCCGTGTCAATTTAAATTTTACCCCGATCTCCTCTAAAGTGTGCGGTTTTTCGCCATCGAGACCGAAATAGAGTTTTAATATTTTGGACTCCCGGGCGGTTAAAGTGGATAATATGTGATTAACTTCCTCTTTTAATGATTCTCCCATAACTTCAGAATCCGGTTCCGGATCCTGCTGATTTTGTATTATATCAATCAAACGACTGTCGCTGTTTTTCTGTAAGGGAGAGTCCATGGAAACCGACCGTGTGGCCATTTTTATCGTATCCGTTATGTCGCCGCTATCGACCTCCAAAACATTAGCAATTTCTTCAGGGGTTGGTTCTCGTTCATATTCCTGTTCCAGCATGCTGTACACTTTGCCGATTTTCGTTAAGGTACCCACCCGATTTAAAGGTAACCGAACCAGCCTTGATTGTTCGGCGATTGCCTGCAGGATGGATTGTTTAATCCACCATACTGCATACGAAATGAATTTAAATCCCCGGGTTTCATCAAATCGATAGGCTGCTTTCATTAAACCTAAATTCCCTTCATTGATTAAATCTTCCAGGGATAAACCATAATTTTGATACGATTTGGCCACACTGACCACAAAGCGCAGGTTGGCGCTAACAAGTCTTTTTAAAGATTCCTGATCATTTTGTTTTATACGTTTGGCAAGTTCAATTTCCTCTTCCGGAGTGAGTAACTTAACCTCACCAATTTCGCGTAAATAATTTTCCAATGATTGATTCTTACTAATAAAGAAATCGCTCACTTAACCACCTCAATTAGTTTTTTTGTTAATGCGCTCAATCAATTAATTAAATATCCGGGAATAACCAATATGATATTTATTTAAACGTTTCTGTCACCTTCGTATTTTAATTTAAAATATTTAATATTTTGCTTTATATCTGCCAAATTTTCATCAAACGTTAAACTTAACGATTAACAGAAATTAATTATTTCATTCTTGATTGGTATTATCCTGATCTTTGACATCATGGCCATTGAGCTTATTTTGAAGTTCATATAATTCTTCTTCCAGCTCTTTCAGCTGTTCAATCAACTGTTGTATATTTTTATCGGTAGTCACATTCTTCTGGTTATCTTCTTCAATTGAATGATATACCCGACCACCAAGTTCAATAAATTTTTCTTCAATCTCTTTTTTAACGCTTATAATCGCTATTCGGATTTTTCCCTGATGGGTGTATTCTGAGGTCAGATCACTGGCTGAATGTAAGCCGTCTACCAATCCTTTTTTTATTGTTTCCCAGAGGCTCATGTGTTATATACTTCTATATGATCAACAATTCCGACAATTGATGCATCCGTTAAGGTCAGTTTTTCCTTTAGGGGTAAAACGGCTTCATAGGCGGTAACGTAATAAATAATTTCTCCCACCCCTGCACCTACGGTATCCACAGCGACCAGAGGACTCCCAGAATTCTTTCCATCCCATGTAAT
Organism: Caldithrix sp.; assembly: GCA_014730185.1. Taxonomy (GTDB): domain Bacteria; phylum Calditrichota; class Calditrichia; order Calditrichales; family Calditrichaceae; genus WJIP01. The sequence goes on from WJIP01000057.1 coordinate 18,484, forward strand.
AGGCTGAATAACCTGCATCCTTATACCTTCCAAATGCTGGTCTTTCTGTGTAGCCCAGACAGTCCCTATGATTTTAGCTAAATTCATATGTCCGCTTCAGAAGGTAAATCAATTTTATCAATAATGGCCGAAATAACAGCATCAACTGGTTTTCCCTGTGTTAACTGGGATTGCCGGGCTGAACTGCCGGTTGTTATTAATACTACTTCACCGATACCAGCGCCCACGCTATCCACAGCCACAGCATAACTGTCTTTGTAACTGTAGTCCAAATTCAAATGGCGAACAACCAGTAATTTCATGCCGTTAAGTTTTTCATCTTTTCGTGTCGCCCAAAGCGTACCAATAACCTTGCCGATTACCAATTACAACCTTTTCAATTATGTTTTAATTTCTGGCAGGAAACTTGTTCCCCAGCCTGTACTTTCAATATGGAAATAATCCGCCACCGTGGCCTGTAAATCCGCAAACGTCCGGCGGATACCCAAATTTACATCTTTTTTGTATGTGGGGCCAAATGCCAATACCGGCACATACTCGCGGGAGTGGTCGGTACTCGGCGTCGTAGGATCATTACCGTGATCAGAAGTAATAATAACCAGATCATCATCCTTTAAAACCGATAGCAATTGGTTTAACCAATCATCGAATTCCTGAAGCCCCCTGTAAAATCCTCTGGGATCATTTCGATGCCCCCACAGCATATCAAAATCCACCAGATTAGCCATGATAAATCCATCCTGATATTGGTGCATAGCCTTTATGATGGTCTCCATACCTTCTTGATTACTTTTTGTATACAGATTTTCGGTGATACCTTTAAGGGCATATAAATCGTTTATTTTACCTATGCCAACTGTAAGTATACCTGCATTTTTTAAATTTAGATGCAATATCGAACCATTTGGTTCAAGCGAAAAATCTTTTCGATAAACGGTTCGCTTAAAATTATCCGGGTTATCCCCCACAAATGGTCTGGCAATAACTCGGGACACAGCATGCTCTCCCTGCAACATTTCCCGGGCGATCTGGCATAGATCGTAGAGGTGGTCCAGGGAAATCACTTCCTGGTGGGCGGCAATTTGAAATACCGAATCGGCTGATGTATACACAATTGGTTTGCCGGTTCGCAGATGTTGCATCCCCAGTTCTTTTATGATTTCCGTTCCCGAGGCCGGCTTATTGCCGAGTACCTCATAACCGGTCATATCTTTAAAACGCCTTATAACACTTTTGGGAAAGCCTTGAGGATAAGTTGGAAAAGGCTTTTCCGAAATGAGTCCAGCCAGTTCCCAATGGCCGGTCGTCGAATCTTTACCTGCCGAGACCTCGTGCATTTTTCCATATGCGGCCTGAGCCGGTCCATCGTGACGCACTCCATTTATGGTCATGATTTTCCCTAAACCCAGTTTTTCCATTACCGGCAGATGTAATCCACCTGTGGCTTCCGCTATATGTTGCAGAGTTGCACTTTCATCATCCCCGTATTCGGATGCATCCGGCAATGCACCGATACCCACTCCATCAATGATAATTACCAGTACACGGCTCATAGGCAGCTTCCGTTAACAGTAAGCCCTATCTTTCTTATATTGATGCCGAAATGACCATGATTCTCAATCCATGTTCTTTTGATGGAGTGATGACTTTGGATACAAGCTGTAGCGCAGAGAATTGACATTAACTGATAACTATTTTATTGTTTATCAATGACTATGTTATCATTTAATAATAACTTATAATTTAAAAACTTTTTTTGAATAATGCTAAATAAAATATATACACATCTGTATTTTAAATGAGCATCTTTATGTTTAACCCTTCACTTTTGTGCATTATTTCTTTTAATTTGCATAAATTAACTTGGGGTTGTATAATAAAAATTTTAAGAAAAAATGAAATGAAATTTCATCCATATCACAAAAGTTTGTTTTAGGAGGCAACTTATGGCATTAACTGTTGATAAAATCACAGAATTATTAGGTAATGAAGCCGATCAGCTATTAAACCACAAATGTAAAACCATTTCCAAAGACCAACTGCATCTGCCGGGCGGCGATTTTGTAGACCGGGTAATGGCCCAGACCGACCGCAATAACCAGACACTGGGTAATATGCAATGGATATTAAATAATGGACGCTTAGGCGGCAGCGGTTACATATCCATTTTACCGGTTGATCAGGGTATTGAACATTCAGCCGGTGCTTCGTTTGCCCCCAATCCCATTTATTTTGATCCGGAAAATATAATTAAACTGGCCATCGAGGGACAGTGTAATGCGGTTGCTTCAACTCTGGGTGTATTGGGAGCGAATGCCCGCAAATATGCCCATAAAATTCCTTTCATGGTTAAATTGAATCATAATGAATTGTTAACCTATCCCAATAAATACGACCAAATCATGTTCGGACAGGTGGAACAAGCCTGGCAGATGGGTGCCGTGGCAGTAGGCGCAACCATTTACTTTGGATCAGAACATTCCAACCGGCAAATCCAGGAAGTAAGTGAAGCTTTTCGTTTTGCTCATGAATTAGGCATGGTAACCTTTCTGTGGACTTATTTACGCAATAATGCTTTCA
>WJIP01000058.1 GCA_014730185.1 Caldithrix sp.
TACTTACACTATTGGTGAGATAATCAAACACTGCCGGATGATACGTGGACGAATATCCTACGGGAAAAGTAAAGCTCTGCGTCCCACTGGCAAACGCTTTGCGCAGAGGACCATTTACAAATCGTGATCCGTTATTTCCCGCAATTGAACCACCTGAGCTTATAAGCAGCGTATTAGTAGCATCGGTATTAATGGTTGCATCCTGATTGAATGTGACGGTACCATTTACCGTAACTGATCCGTTAATATTAAGTCCGGCTGTATTATTCATGTTGATATGACCCAGTGTAAGCGTACTCAGGGGCGTCGTCTCAACAGTTGTTCCATTAAATTCAAAAGTGGTTTCGTCATCAGCCGTTATCGTGGATATATTTGTTATCTGTTTTCCGCCTGTAGTGTAGGTGGCTGTGTTGTTCAAATCCATTGTAGCAACATCAAGGGCACCGGTATTGACAGTAAAAGTACTGGCATTATCCAATTGCAAAGTACCGGAACTGATGGTCACTGTACCATTGGCAATAACATCACCGTTACTGACAATAAAGTCATTTGTTATCACCGGTGAACCGGATACCGTTACCGTATTGCTTCCGTCGGAATCATCTTTGTTGATCGTTAAATTCGATAACCGCACATTGCCTGAAATCGTCTGATTTTCCTGATTGCCTGTACCCGTTCCATTACCTAAAGTAATAGTTCCTGAGGAAGTAACCGTTCCTCCGTCTGCCAGATCACTACCTGCCAGTGTACCAAGAATTGTTAAATCATTGCTGCCCATAGCCAGTGTACCTGCTGTCATCGACAATGTACGTGGCACCTGACGTGAACTATTTGAAGTGACTGTATTACTACTGTTGTTAATGGTAACGTTCGAAGGACCATTGGTTGAAGGCCATTCGCCACCAATTGTAACAGAACTCGCAGGAGAAGGAGTATATTCTAAAGTCGTAACATTCGACTGGTCATATTGCAAAGTTCCTGTCAGAGAAACCGAGCCGTTGATTCGGGTAAGTTTATTATCGACTTCAAACGTACCGGAGGGTATTGTTATGCTGCCGTTCTGCAGCACGACATTGGGCACTCCGCCTGAAGGCCATTCATCTGCATCCACAGTACCACCAACTGAATATTTTATAGTACCCGAACTACCATATGTTATTGTTGCATTCGAGGTCGAAATGCTTCCCTTCGTACTTCCGGTGAATTCAAATGTACCATTGATTTGATATGAAGCTGAATTTGAATTGCTGAAACTTAATACATTGTTTGCACTATTGGAACTAAATTCCAGATTATGAAAGGTTGTTGTTGATGGAGTCGACGCTGTATTCGATATGGTAATAGTTGCTGGTGAGGGTGGTGGAACCGTTTGAGTGCCAGTAAAAATGAATTTACTTGGATTTTGCGCTGTTAAGCTGCCTCCGGTTATGCTCAGCCTGGTAGCAGTGGTTGCAGAAACCGATGCTGCGATCCAATCATTCGACGGTTGGAATGAACCATCCGATACAATTACTTGAGTAAAATCTTGCGAAGCCGAGGAATTCGACACCTCTGTACCAGCGCCACCCGTATTAGCAAATTCGACATAGTAAAACTGAAATGTACCTGTCCCGGAAATAACCTGATCCGAACTTCCATCAAAAATCACGGATACATAATATATAGTTCCATCTACTGCCAGATTACCGGCGACTTGAAAGATACGACTGGTTGTAAAAGTACCATCATCAAGATCGCCATCGATTGTGGCATCGCCGCCGATATCACAAGTATTACCATTAATATCCAGAGTGGCTCCTGAGCTTACGGATACATCGTTGCTGAAGGTTGAAGAGGCTCCGAGTGTAACGGTTCCGCCACTTACCGTAAAATCTGTACAGCCAATCGTGCCAGTCAATGTGACCGTTGCATTAATGGTTGCGTTATCTGCACCGTCGGGATACCCATTACTATTATCATCTGTACCAGAATCTAAGTTCCAGTTGCTGGAGTTATCCCAGTCATTATTAGCTCCACCTCCGGTCCATGAAAACTCTCCTCCAAAAACATTTCCCATGAAGATGATCAGGAATAAAAAAAGAAGACTTTTAAATCCTGATAATTTTGAGTTTGCGGAACTTTTTATCAATGTCATGACTTACCCCTTCAAAAATAACTTATTTTCTGTATCAAAATCTAATTTTAATAAATATTTATAAATTTTACAAACTTACTTTTCTGCTCCCAGCATCTGGAAGATTCCTTTATTGCGTTCTCTCGGCTTGGGAGAGAAAATTTCATCAAGTTTTTTGCGTAACAAATTTTCCGTTAAACCCCTTACCAGTTTACCGTGTTCGGTGTAAGAGATCATTCCTGTTTCCTCTGAAACCACAATAATAAACGCATCCGATTGTTCAGATAGTCCCAATGCCGCTCTGTGCCGAGTGCCAAGCGACGCATCAATATCCGGATTCTGGGAAAGAGGTAACAACGTCTTCGCCGCTACTGCGATATCATTTCTTATAATAAGAGCGCCATCGTGCATAGGCGATCTGGGATTAAAAATCGAACTGATCAGTTGTTTCGATACCTGAGCCTGTAAATTGATACCTGTATCCACAATAGATTTAATGTTCATATCCCGCAGAAGAACAATCAATGCACCAAAATTTTTTTTGGAAAGTTCCATGGTGGCCTCTATGATATCATCAATGAATTTAAATTCACCGACGTGTACAAACTTGCGGATTAACCGACTTTGTCCCATATAAACCAATAATCGCCTCAATTCCGGTTGAAAGATAATAACAAAAGCCAATACCCAGACGGTTTTTAAGCTGGACATTATCCAGGTTAAAGCGCTCATGCTCAACAACTCACCGAAAATAGAAATCAAAATAATGACAAGCAATCCCACAAACATACGTATGGCAACGCTGCCTTTAAGAAATTGATAAAGCTCGAAAAATAATGCGGTTACGATAACGATATCTACGACGTCGATAAACGTAACCGGAACAAACCCAATCTTAAAAAGCATCATAATAAATTAGATTATCGGTAAACTTCGGTAAATATTTAATCTTTTTTTATTTAACATAAAAATTTTATTCAATTTAAAAATTTAAGTCAAATGATGAACCATCTTTATCACGTCCACAGTCTCTTTCACATCATGAACCCGGATGATATCAGCACCATTCAGAATAGATACCAGTTCAGAAGCTATACTACCGCTTAACCGTTCTTCGGCATTTTTATTGATTAATTTACCAATAAACGATTTACGCGATGTGCCTACCATCAAGGGGTACCCTAAAAATTCAAATTTTTGCAGATTTTTGATGATTTGTAAGTTATCCTCTAATCGCTTGCCGAATCCGATACCGGGATCGAGTATAATTTTATCATTAGAAGTTTGCCCAATATCTGAAAGACGCTGTTCAAAATAGCTGTATATCTCGCTGCACACATCATCATAATGCGGATTCATTTGCATGTTTCCGGGATTGCCTTTTATATGCATCACGATTACCGGACATTGATATTCTTCAATTAATTCCATCATATCATGGTCAAATTGCAACCCGGATATATCATTTACGATGTCAGCGCCTTCCTCCAGGGCAGCTTTTGCCACGGCACTTTTATAAGTATCAACCGATATTAGGGTCGATGTTTGGGCCCGCAATCTCTTGATTACTGGGATAATTCGTTTTATTTCTTCTTCCGTATCGACCGGTTCAGCGCCCGGGCGGGTTGATTCGCCTCCGACATCAATGATGTGAACACCTTCTTCAGTCATTTGTAGTCCACGACCCACGGCATCCTCTACATTGTAAAATGCACCGCCGTCTGAAAACGAA
>WJIP01000059.1 GCA_014730185.1 Caldithrix sp.
ATATGCATCTCGGCGGGGCCGGGCTGCGACTGAAAGAGGAACTCAAGGATGCCGGTGTTGATGAAGATATCCGGGCAACCATCCTCGGCCATTTACAGCGCGGGGGCAAACCTTATGCCTACGACCGGGTATTAGCGACGCAGTTCGGTGTTAAGGCCTTTGAGATGGTGCTGGAAGAAGATTACGGTACAATGGTTTCTTACAAACACCCCAACATCGTTTCCGTGCCCATAAAAGACGCCGTTTCCGTTTACAACCGGGTTCAACCAGACGATCAGTTGCTGCACACGGCCCGGGGCCTGGGAATCAACATGGGCGATTAATGGAAACAATCATTCGAAAATATAAAAAAGACGTTGTCAATCTTGGCAACGTCTTTAAACCAACTGATTAACATCACCGTTTAAAAAGGCAATACGAACATGTTGTAAAATATTGATTATCTTTCCGCTTTCTATAATTCCATAGTGCCGTATGTTAGCGTACCAGTAACAGTTTCATATCCTTCGAAAAAGTTATAATTTTAGCATTGTTTTGACCGCGCGCTACGAAACGTAATATGTAAAGCCCGGAAGAGACGATCTGACCGCTGTTGTTCTTTCCTTGCCATTTATACAAATGGGAGCCGGGTTCCTGCCCGTTAACCCTATATTCAGTAACCGGTTGACCGAGGGTGTTATAAATAATGATTTGAATATCCGATACATGTGGTAAACTATATTGTACGGTGGTTGACGGATTAAAAGGATTGGGATAGTTATTTGAAAGTTTAAAACTGTTCGGAACATTATTTTTTTTCTTAGACAATGCTTTTCTTGCAAGGGATGCGCCGCTTGTTTTATTCAATATTTCTTTTTCTAAAGTTGCAATTTCATTTACAGCTTCATTTTTGGCACTATTGTCTATAACTTTGTCTAAATAGTATTCGCCTGTTTTAACATCATTTAGATTATGAATATGTATTATTGCTTTGTGCAAATTAAGTCTATTAATTTGCTTAGAAGATAAATCTTCCTTGATATTATTATCTATTAGGTCCAAAGCATCATTAAACTCACCAAGGCGAATAAGAAGGGTATATTGACCGGAGTTGAGTTCAAACAAAACGTCACTGTTTTTCACAGATTTCTTAGTTTCCTCAATATCATTGTAGCTTTCTTCTGTTTTTTTAAAGTAATCGAGATTTTTAAGATATTCAACAACAGCCCTAATAGTATAAGGACTATCGGGATGATTGATAAAGTAATCTTTAAACATTGAAGCCGCAATATCATTATTGGCATTAAATTGTTCCACATACGCATCATTCAATTCATGTGGTAAAGGCGACGATTCATTAAATTCGGACATTGCAAGATTACCCTCGCCGGGCGGAGAAGACAAATATGGGACCCATACCACATCGCCATAAACGCTCGGATCCCCATGCGGTTCACCCCACCAATTATATTGGGCGTAAATTATATTGGAAGTATTATTGTAGACCTCATAATCAGTATTACTTTCAATTGTGTTGTAACCGCTGTTATCTTGCATTGGTGTATAGGCATAACCTAATACCGGCAGTGAATTATTCGCGGCATTGACGCCGTACGATCCATTTAAACGAATATGGTTATACCCACCGGCGCCGTATTGATCATTAAAATAAATATCTGGATTGGATTCACTGCAAAAAATACCGTAATATGTACTTGATTCCATAGAATTATGATCCAAAACCGGCTCAGAACCGTACAGCAACCATAAGGCTCTGGTATTTTGCTTGATTGTATTATTATAAAGTGTTGGCGAGGCATCAACCATGTAGATACCAAAATAACTATTATCATTGATAGTGCAGTCATAAATGTTTTTTTCGCTCCAATTTGGGGCATAACAATTTTGCAGGAACAATCCGAAACGGTTATCGGTAAACTGGCTGCCACTAACAAGCGGATCGGATTGATAAGTCCTGATTCCGCAATAGTTATCATTAAACGAACAATTAAAAACATCCCCAAGCACAATTCATTAAATCGCAGAACCCAGTTACCAAATTCAAAATGGCAGTTTTCCAAATAGACGTAGCCGTTGCTTTTTACATACAGACCTTCCCAATCAAAAATCGCCGGATTCTCTTTATCTGACGTAAAAGTTATGGTATTGGCCGCCGTCCCATGGGCCTCCAGCCATCAGTTGACATTCAGAAACGTTCCGTAATCAAATTTGAGTGTGCTTTGGGGTTGCACAGATACGCTTTCATTTGCAGGAATGGTGAGATCATTGGAAATATAAAAGGTTCCCGACCATGTGTTGCTGTATTTATTCACCTCAAACAGTCTGCCGCGTCCCGGCGGCAAGGTGTAAGTGAATTCGAACGCACCATCGGCATCCGTATAAAAAAGATAGGTTCTATCTTCCATATAATCATACACGGTATAAGCCGTATGCGTCGAACAGTTTGGGAAGGTTGCGGTAATGGTTTGCGATGCAGCCGGCGAACCGTCCGAATTATTACAAACCCGATTGACTAACAGGATATATTTTTGATCGGGATCGGGCGAAACGCGGTTGTCAAATATACCAGCCTCAACCCAGTTACCGGTAGTGGTTACATAAGCATCGGCCGGGCGGGTACCGTTTTCGTTGGTGGCCGTATAAGCCTGGTCCACTTCGATCTGCGGAAAGACATCTTTGATCACATCCAGTTCGGCCAATAATCCCTTGACGTAATTGAAAGGTTTTTCACCAAAATGAAAGGGATAGTTCACTTCCCGTATAGGGCGATTCCCACCTGTAAAATCTTCGGTTAATAATCCTTCCAATGTACCCGTTTTATTTCCCGAGTTATCGAATGTTGGCGTCGATCCATACAAAAACGTCTTTATACTGCGCGCCCCGCGCGTCAAACACAGATAGGCGCTGGCAAACATTTCTTCGCGGGTCGGCCATCTGCGATCGGATTCGGACGTTGCCGATTCCATGCCCGCCGGCGTTGTTGTTTCCAATCCGCCGCTTACGGGCGTAAAGGCATAGGTTTGAATAATAGCGTGCCAATCCACGTCTGTACCAATTAAATTGTTCATGTTATCATTCGCCTCGTTAATGAGATCATCTAAATCGGACTGATGCGATACGGTTGCATAATCATCGCCTTCTTCGAATACATAAAATGTGTGTTCGAAGATATCATATTTATCGGTATTATTGGCGGCCCAAGTATAAAAGTCCCCATGTTCTATAACCAACTCATGGGCAGGATCCCCATCCTCTGTGTTGATATAATCGAGCATGTTCTCAATACGATTTTGCCTTGCCGAGTCATGAATATCTTCGTGGGAAACATAGTAACCCTGCAGCCCTTCATCGTATTCAAATTCAACCAGGTAATCATCAAAAACATTTTTGAATTCACTCAAAGTAGTCCAAGCGAGATGACTGGCATAGTACTCAATTTGACCTTCCCATTGATTTGTTCCGTCGTGCCAGCCGTTCATACCAACATACATCCCTATATCTGTGGTATTCAGATAATACATCCATTCCCGTTCGAGCCATATAATGTCGTCTTCACTGAAATCATCAGGGTAAGTTGAAGGATAATGAGTATAGACATTATCGTTGGGATTCAAAATCCAGGCGTTAATATGATTGGCATTGACCTCCTCTAACTTATCTTGTTCATTAGGATTAGGCTCAACCCAGGGGAAAATGCCCCAGGCGCCCAATCGGAATTCTCTGACAATCGGCTGGCTACCGATAAAATTGGAACAAAAGAAAATTAGAAACAGAATAAAGATGATATGTCTCATCACAGCCTCCTGTGGTTTTACTTAATTAATAAAACCTTCCGTAGCTGATTTAGGCTGTTCCCTTGTAAAGCTATAAAATATAATCCGCTGCTCACCTTCTTTCCTGCGTAGTTAACGGCCCGCCACGGTATCTGATGGCGACCGGTATTGAAGGTTGTATGGATGAGTGTTTTTATTTTTCTGCCGCGAAGATTATACACCGATAAGCGGATTTTGTCTTTCTTTGTTAATAAAAATTCGATGTGAATGGTATTGTTAAAAGGATTGGGATAAGCTTTCAATTGAATATTACCGGGCGGGTTTTGCCGCGTATGATTGATGGAAGTGGTTGTATCGCCGCCCACGCGGCCGTCGGCGTAAACCCGTTGGATATAGATATCGGTTTCCACGTTATATTCGCGGTTATCGTCCCAGGCGGTTATGATACCTCCGGCCCCATCGGAAACGGAAAAGCCGCGTACTTGGTCCGGGCTTATTTCTTTATCACTTACGGTAACGCCGCTGCTGTCCCAAAAAAGATAGCCCGACGTGCTAGCTTTCTGAGCTTTTACGATAAATTCATTGGGCGTAAAATTGGTCACTTCAGGATGACTCACTAAAATATGACCATTCTTATAAAAAGAACTAATATAACTTGAAGTTTTATAATTTGTAAGTCTTAAACCGACAGAATTAAATTTTCTTTTGCCATCTTTTGAGAAGATTTGCATACGTACATAAAAATTATCCTGCCATAAGAGTAAAACCGAATCAGAATGAAATTTAGAAATAGAAGGTTTTTGCTGTGAAATTGCATTAGAATTGATTTGAATACCATTGCTCCCCCAAACACTATACCCCAAACTATCAATACGTTGTAAATAAGCATGATCAGTATCATCATAATCCCATGCGACATAAGCGCCGCCGGCGCCGTCTGAGCAAACGGAAATTCTGGAATAATGCCACGAAGCATTATTCAGTGAAGCAAATCTTCCCGGCATATCCCAACGTCTCTTTCCATGCTTGTCAATATGCTGAACCAATATACCATCCACATCGCCGCCCGCCCATATAACAAATGCACCGCCTTTTTCATCTGTGACCAGGCGCGGCGCGCCCGGATCATTGGAAACCCTTACACCATCATCCTGCCATTGTTTTTCACCATCTTTATTCAATTTTTGAATGTGAATGGACGACGAATCCGGGAAAAAACGGTCATCCCGCCATATAATGATGAATGTAGAGTCCGAAGCAAGCAGAACATCCTCCACGCCCTGGAACTGGTCGTAGGCCAGCACCTCAACGCCTTCCTTTTTCCAGAGGATATTGCCGTTTTTATCCACGCGCTGGGCGTAAACCTCGCTGGAAGCATGGTAATTACGGTAATCGGCCCAGGCGGTTATAAATCCGCCTTCGCCGTCGGGCGCTACCCGCGGCGCAAACTGCCAGCCCGGCGCCGTGCAAATCCCTTTGCCCTGCCGGCCCCACCGCATACGGCCGCTGCTGTCCACACGCTGGGCGTAAATATCCCAGCCGTTGCGGTTATCGCCCCATACCACAAAGGCGCCGCCCGCGCCGTCGCTTAAAATGCCGTTGGCGGCCACATGCTGCTTGCCGCCCGTATCGCATACGGCGACGCCGTTGAGTTGCCACTGGGCGTAAAGATGGGTTGTCATTAAAAATAAAACCATCAACATAAACAGGCGGGTATGCATACAATCACCTCCCGGCCAACGTAGGTCTAACTGGCAATATATAAAAGGATATGGGAGATGTAAATAAATTTTTGGGATGGCAATCTTTATTTAATCAATACTAATTTGCCCGTTTTGGATAAACCGGGGTGATCAATTGCTTCGATGCGATAAAAATAAATACCGCTGGATACGGGCACGCCGAATTGATTTGTAGCATCCCATCGTACACGTTGCCCGCCCTTTTCCATTTCTCCCGAAAACAACTGGTTAACCACCTGTCCCATAGCGTTATAGATACGCAGAGAAACATGCATGGACTGATTTACTTTAAGCATAACCGTTACATAATTATTGAAGGGATTGGGATAACTGCTAAGTAAAGTAATTTCAGCGGGTATGGCAGCTTTATTTTCATATTCCTGCAAAGCAGTCAACGCATGCAGATCAAAACTATACATGGATCGACCGTGAGTACCGGCTACAAGTTCACGGCTCACCGGGTGTATTTTCAAATCATTAACGACCACAACCGGTAAACCCGTACCCAAAATTTCCCAGCTGCCGCCGCCGTCGAAACTAACGAATACGCCCACATCCGTACCGATGTATATTCGGTCGGGTTGAATGGGATCGATGGCCAGAGCATTAACCGGGGCATCCGGTAAACCATCGGAAACCGCAAACCACTGTCCCCCGCCGTCGATGGTTTTAAACACATGGGGATGGGCATCCTTCCACTTTAAGCCGGAAAGGGTAACGTAAGCCGTATCGGCATGGCGGGGATGCACGGCCAGACGCGTTATCCAGCGGAAGGGCAGCTCCCCGGTGATATTCTGCCAGTTGCCGCCATAGTCCCGTGTAACCCACACCAGACCATCATCCGTACCAGCATATACTACCCGTTCATCCGAGGGGGCTACGGCTATCGTGGTGATAGTACCCACCATGCTGTTCTCCAGGTTACGCGTCAAATTCGGACTAATCACCTGCCAGCTTTCGCCTTGATTTTCGGAACGCCAAAGGCGGAATGTGCCGTAATACATGGTGTCCGGATGGTTGGGATCGATAACGACGGGGGTGGACCAGTTGGACCGTTCATCGGACATCCGGCTGGTAATGGTATTGTTAAAGGATGCGCCACCGTCCAACGATTTGTGCAGCGCACCAAACTGTGTTTCTGCAAAGATAACTTGCGGGTCGCGGGGATGCACAATCGCATAAAAACCGTCTGCACCCAGTATCTGTTCCCAATCATCCGCAAATCCGTTTCTGGTGCGCAACGTACCGTTATCTTGCGTACCGCCATACAGACGTTCCGGATTAGAGCGATCCAGACCGATTTCGTAAAACTGGGTTACCGGCAATGCGCCAACCTTCGTCCAGTTCACGCCGCCATCCGTTGAAATATTGATGCCGCCGTCATTGCCGTTGATAATGTAATCGGGATTTTGAGGATGAAAGGCCAGGGCATGATGATCCACATGCAACCCTTCATAACCGCTGTAGCCGTACCTTATCGGCCACGTTTCGCCTGCATCGGTCGTACGCATCAGGGCCACATCCATCACGAAAACGCGATCGGGATCAACGGGATGAACCCGTACCTGCCCGAAATACCAGCTGAATCCCAAATCGCCGGTTTGTAATGCGTTTTGCGGATCCACTCGATTCCATTGATCTCCGCCAGTTTTGGTGCGATATAAGCCGCGAATATCACTGCCGTCTGTATAGAGGGCATAAATAATTTGCCCATCGTCCCGGTGCATACTTAAGCCGATGCGTCCGATCCGTTCGTTTTGGCTATCGGGTAAACCGTGTTCCGGTCCCAGCCTTTCCCATGTATCACCGCCGTCATACGTCCGGTAAATTCCGCTGGTCGGTCCGTACAAGTGGGTTTTGGAGACATCAACCGGCCGGCGTACCCGCTCCCACATAGCGGCCAGCATAAATTGGGGATCATGCCGATCTATAACCAAATCAATGGCGCCGGTGCTGTCGGATACAAATAAAATCTGCCGCCAGTTTTGTCCGCCATCTGTGCTGAGATACACACCGCGCTGAGCATTGGGGGCAAAATAAGACCCAACAGCGGCAACATACACCAGGTCATTATTTGTTGGATGGACCCAGATGCGGCCAATGGATGCCGATTGCCCTAAACCGATAAATTGCCAGTTGACTCCCCCGTCATTGGATTTATAAATACCCCCGCCCGGAAAGTTATTATGACCGCCGTTGGCCTCACCCGTTCCTACATAAATGGTTTGGGGATTAATAGGATCAATGGCGATATCGCCGATGGTAAGCACGGCCTGATCATCAAAAACGGGATACCAGCTTTCGCCGCTGTCTTCGGATTTAAACACACCGCCGGTAGCAGCCGCGGCATAAACAATGTTCGGATTCTGCGGGTTGAAGGCAATATCCACCACCCGTCCGCCGATGTTCGTCGGTCCGGCAAATTGCCAGGCCCGTTCGCTGGTGGGTCGTAATAATCGTTTTTGGGCATGCACTTGCTGCACTGCCCGGCGATAGGCATCGGCATCCGCTCGGCCATAGGGAAAGGTACGCTGCACATAAAACCACTCCGATGGCCTTAATTGACTTCGCTTATCCGTTGTGTCCGGCTGGTCCCGGAATACTGGCCATATTGTTATAATAAGCAGACTCACGGCCACCAAACCGATCATGAGCCTGCTTAAATAGATTTGATGTATTCTACTAGGTTGACGCATATTTAGATTTTTGAAAGTGCCTGATCCAGATCATCTATTAATTCCTGAGCATCCTCCACCCCGACGGACAGACGCACTAGACCATCGGTGATATTGGCTTCCAACCGCTCTTCGCGGCTCAGGATGGCGTGTGTCATAGAGGCCGGATGCTGTATCAAAGTTTCCACGCCGCCCAGACTGACGGCCAACTGGCACAATTGTACGTTATTCATCACCGTTTTGCCCCCTTCAACACCGCCGGTCACTTCAAAGCTGATCATGCCTCCAAAACCACTCATCTGTTTTTGGGCAACTTTGTGTTGAGGATGGGACGGCAAACCCGGATAAAGCACCCGTTCCACTTTATTATGCTGTTCCAGGAATTCGGCAATTTTGTTCGCGTTCTGGCAATGGCGGTCCATACGCATTTTTAAGGTTTTGATACCACGGTGCACCAGGAATGAATTCATAGGCCCCAGAACGCCACCCAGCAAGTTTAGAATTTTACGCATCGTTTTGTAGTCTTCTGACGTTTTGGCCACAATCATACCGCCAACCACATCGGCATGACCGTTCAGAAATTTGGTCATACTGTGCAACACGATATCCGCGCCGAGGTTCAGCGGTTTCTGTAATATGGGACTGGAAAAGGTGTTATCAACCACCAGCCGGGCATTTGCCTGATGAGCAATGCCGGCAGCGGCCTGTAAATCGGTTACCGCCAGGGTTGGATTACCCGGTGTTTCAATATATACGATTTTGGTATTTGGTCGAACGGCTTGTTCAATTTCCCTGGTATTTTCCGAATTAACAAAACTAATTTCTACGCCAAATTTCTCAAATACGGTGGCCAGAAGCGTATGAGTCGGTCCGTATACCGCCTCTGAGCAAATAATATGATCGCCGGCCTGTAGGTATGTTGCGAAAATCGTTTGAATGGCCGCCATGCCACTGGCACAGGCCAACCCCTTGTAACCGTTTTCCAGCTCAGCCACCGCTTGTTCCAGTGCTTGTATGGTTGGATTTCCCATGCGCGTATAAATATAACCGTCTTCACGTCCCTGAAACAGACGGGCGCCGTGATCGGCGTTTTTAAATTTAAACGTTGAGGTTTGATAAATCGGCGTGCTTACCGATAGATGTTCATCATCGCTCATACCCGCATGTACGGATTTTGTATCATCGGTGTACTGCTTGCCTTTTTCCATCTCGCGCTCCTTAGATCGTCATGAATCCTTCGTTATGCATTGATTTACAGATAGCACAATATAATAAATTTTTAAACAAATCAAACAGCTGCCTGGTCACAATTGGAACCCATTTTTTTGCCGCATTTATTGCATAAATTTAAAAGCTGTCAGACCAGGGCTCTGCCATGCAAATGGCTCCGATAATATATGAATCTGATTCTTTCCTACGACCAACCGGAGTGGAAGCCGTCATACTATGGCCATCAATTATGGGGAAAAAAACGAATTTGGTGGAAACCGTTATTGTACGCAATTATTAACACGTGATATATACTATATACACCGCTGCCTGAATGATGGTAATGGAAACAGACCTTTGGTTAAGCAATATTAAGATCCGTGCCGGCGCTGCCAGCCGTTATCCTTTTTGGATGATTGAAGCCATAATGCTCTCCGCATGTTCCCGGCCGTTTTCGATAAACCATTTACTGGTATTCAATCCCCCGCACACCACGCCGGCCAGGTAGACGCCGTCTAAATTGGTTTCGAAGGAATTTGGATCATGATACGGTGCCTGGTCTTCATCATCGTTTATGGTCAGGCCCAATTGTCTTAGAAAACTGTAATTGGGGCGATAACCGGTCATAGCCAGCACAAAATCATTCGGCAAAGTTACAGGACCCTGCGGTGTTTGAATATCGATTTCGTTTTCCCGGATAGCGATTACTTTACTGTTGAAATAGGCTTTGATGGAGCCTTCTTTAATGCGGTTTTCAATGTTCGGTTTTATCCAGTACTTAACGCCGGATTTTAGCGTTGATTCACGAATGACCATGGTCACCTGCGAACCTTTCAGGTACGTTTCCAAGGCCACGTCGGCCGCCGAATTTCCCGCCCCGATCACAGCGATATTCTGTTGCACATAGGGATGTGGCTCATCATAATAGTGTTTAACCTTGGGCAGGTTCTCCCCCGGAACATCGAGACGATTGGGCGTATCATAAAATCCGGTGGCCACGATAACAAAACGGGTGGTATAATGTGATTTCGAGGTTTCAACCCGATATCCGGTGGCCTCCTTGTGCAGACCGGATACCCCTTCATAAAGTTTAATGGGCAAATCCCAGCTCTGTACCACCCGCCTGAAATATTCCAGAGCTTCCCTGCGGGTCGGTTTATCGGAATGGGATATAAACGGCACATCACCAATTTCCAGTAACTGCGATGTGGAAAAAAAAGTCATGTTTGTGGGAAAATGGTACAAGGAGTTGACCAGTAATCCTTTTTCCAGAATCAGGACATTGTAGCCTTGTTTTTTGGCCTCAATGGCACAAGCCAGGCCAATCGGCCCGGCTCCGATGATGATGATATCATACATGATGGCAACCGCTTCTTTCAGGGTAATGCGTTAATTCTTTTGTTCACAGATGATGAACAGTTCTCTGTCCCGGCGCGCCAGATGTGAATTGTAACACGATTCCAGCACTTTTACATCAAAATGCCGGGAAAATTTTTCCCGATACTCTTCCCGTGATCCGCCAAAAGGCGGACCTTCCTGGGACAAATCCAGCGGAAAATCAAACTGCACCCCTACCAAACGCCCGTTTGGGTTGAGTAATGAGCGCATTTTTCGTACATAATCGTTTCGCTGACCGGGATGCAAAGCACAAAAAAACGTCTGTTCCAAAATTAAGTCATATTGACCATTATGTTCAAAAAAATCCTGATGAATGATGCGCTCTTCGGGAAAATCGGGTATGCGTCTCTGCAGATTTCGCAGGGGCTGCGGACTAATATCGATGATGTACACATTGCTAAATCCCTTGTGGTACAAATATTCCGCTTCCCAGCCGTTGCCCACTCCGGGTATTAAAATGTACAGATTTTTATCGGCCAACCGGTCCACGTAAGCAGTTAAGGGTGGGGAGGCATAACCCATATCCCAGGGCGTTTGTTGTTTTTCGTAATGTGCTGTCCAGAATGTTTCCCCGAACATCGTTGATCACTCCTTTATTTTGCAGGGCATTAACGCAGTCGTGCTCGGATTTAATCCAAAGCCGTTTTTGGTTACAACCGGGCAATTATGCTTAATTAAAACCGGTGCATAATCCGGCTGTTAGTTATGTCCGCCAAGATATGATTGAACCGCATTTAAATCCATTTGACACTGGTGATTGGCGCATCATACATTGATGGCACGGAATTGATAAATAAATAACGAGGTATACCATGGACGAAGCGACCATCCGCTGTTTTTTAGCCATCAACCTGCCCGAAAAATTAAAACAATCGATCGCCGAATACCAGCAGGAACTGAAACGATTAGCGCCTAAAGTAAAATGGGTTAAGCCGCAGTCCATCCACATCACCGTTAAATTTTTGGGCAATCAGCCCGAATCGGTGGTAGATAAGGTTATTGCCAATCTGCATTCTCTTGGCGATCACGCCCGTCGATTCCAATTAAATATTGCCGGTTTCGGCGCCTTCCCCAGTCGAAACAAACCACGCGTCTTATGGATCGGGGGCAGCGGACAACCGCATGAACATCTGTATGACATGTATCGATGGATAGAGGAACACTTGCAGCCGCTGGGTTTTGAAAAAGAAAAAAAGCGGTTCTCTCCCCATCTGACCCTTGGCCGGGTAAAGTTTCCGCAAAACCTGGACGACCTGTGGGCTTTTGTACAGGAGAATCCCTTTCCTCCTTATTCCTTTGAAGTGCAACGGGTGGAACTTATGCGCAGCCAGCTTAAACCGGATGGTGCCCGGTATTCGGTTTTGCATCGTTTTGCGTTTTAACCGGCAATCATTGTTCTTGCCATGGCATGAATAGCATACCTGTTCAAGGTGACAGATAGTGGTGTCATCGATCGTAGGGCGTTCACGTACTTTTCGGTATTGATATTTTATCCTTTGCACAATAGCTATTTATATGTTAGATTTCCATTTTCGTCATCAATAATATCGCTGATAATCCAAAAAGGAATCCTGTTATGACTGATAATAATGATAAAACCAAAGCCGTAGATGTTGCTGTTTCCCAGATCGAACGTAACTTTGGCAAAGGGGCCATTATGCGTTTGGGAGACCGGGCTAAAGTTGATGTGGATGTTATTCCCACTGGTTCCGTATCGTTGGATGCCGCCCTGGGCGTGGGAGGTGTGCCCCGGGGTCGCATCACGGAAATCTACGGCCCGGAATCGTCTGGTAAAACGACCCTGGCTCTGCATGTGGTGGCCGAAGCACAGAAAGCGGGAGGGTTAGCCGCCTTTGTGGATGCCGAACACGCTCTCGATCCAACCTATTCCAAAAAGCTGGGCGTTGATACCATCAATCTGCTGGTCAGCCAACCGGATAACGGCGAGCAGGCTCTGGATATTGTGGAAACGCTGGTGCGCAGCGGGGCATTGGATATTATTGTAGTGGACTCTGTAGCGGCATTGGTACCCAAAGCCGAAATCGAAGGCGAAATGGGCGACGCCCATGTGGGTTTACAGGCCCGGTTAATGTCCCAGGCCTTACGCAAACTGACCAGCACGGTCAGCAAGTCCAACACCAGCGTGGTTTTTATTAATCAAGTCCGTGAAAAAATCGGCGTGATGTTCGGCAGCCCCGAAACCACCACCGGTGGCCGGGCCCTTAAATTCTACACCTCGGTTCGTCTGGATATCCGGCGCATAGCCACCATCAAAGAGGCCGGAGAGATGGTGGGTAACCGTACCAAAGTTAAAGTGGTAAAAAATAAAATGGCTCCCCCCTTCCGTGAGGCCGAGTTCGATATCATGTATTCTCAGGGTATTTCCAAGGAAGGCGATATTCTGGACAATGCCGTCAATCTGCGTCTTGTGCAGAAATCAGGAACCTGGTTCTCCTACAATGATACGCGACTGGGGCAGGGACGGGAAAACGTAAAACGTTTCCTGCAGGAAAACCCGGATATGCTGGAAGAAATCACCAAAGAAGTGCGCGGCAAAATCGGCCTCGGCCCCAAAGTCGAACAAGAACCAGAGGAAAAAAAAGAATAAATCTCGTTTGCCATCAAACCCATTCGTTCGGTTTCAGTGAGTTCCGGCGAATGGGTTTTTTATCCCTTTGCCGTCCGCCAAAATGTCGTTCCGCCGACTAACTAATGCGTTTCTGAAACCGCATGCTGGCCGTAATAATCATGATCAAACCGAATGCCAGCAGGGCCAATCCTTCTTTAATCAATAACATCAGCCCCGTACCCTTGAGATAAATTTCCCGGATGATGACCATAAAATAGCGCACCGGATTTAAATAAGTGATCGCCTGAATAAAATCCGGCATATTTTCGATGGGTATAAAGAATCCGGACAGCAACATGGCAAACACCATAAAGAACCAGGCAATAAACATGGCCTGCTGCTGTGTGCGGGCCACTGTGGACGCCAATATACCCAGACCCAGGGTACTCATACTGAAAATCATGGCCAGTAAATAGAGGGTAAACAGATTACCTTTTAACCATAAGTTAAAAATAAGCCCGGCAGCCAGTATGCCCACATTGAACAATAAAAAGGCAATAACCAGCATAGGCACAACCTTACCGATAATCAATTCTCCTTTACGGATGGGGGTCACCATCAATTGCTCCAGCGTACCGATCTCCTTCTCCCGAACGATGGCCATACCGGTCAAGAAAGCGGTCACCGCCATGAGCAGCACGGCAATGATACCGGGTACAATATTGTTTACGCTTTGCAGACTGGGATTATACCACATGCGTGTTTCCAGTTGCACGAGATGCATATCCTGTAATGCCCGCGGATCGGCGCCGCTTTGCAGCAGCCAGTCACGTTGAAGTTTTAATGCGATCTGATTGGCATAGGCCAGCGCCACACCTGCGGAATTGCCATCCACACCGTCCAGGATTGCTTGTACGGTTGGTGTTCTGCCCCGTTTTAGATCCCGTTCAAAATGCTGCGGAATAACCAATGCCAGTTGAATGCGACCTTCATCCATCCCTTGACGAGCAGCGGCTGAGCTGGCCGCATGCCCCTTATAGTTAAACGACTCCGTTTCGCCAAATGCCCGGGCCATGCGCCGGCTCATCATGGAATGATCGTAATCCACTATGGCCATGGGCACATTTTTAACATCCGTGGTAATGGCCAATCCCAGAACGACAATCTGCACAAACGGCATACCAAAGATCAATCCCAGGTACATCTTTTCCCGCAGGATCTGGCGGAATTCTTTTTGTATGAGGTAGAGTATGCGTTGCATGGGACACTACTCCAGGGTTTTACTAAATTTTTTCACACTTAAAGCGATCAGCAGAACAGCCAGTAAAACCAGATATCCCATCTGACTGTATAACTCCATAAATCCAATACCCTTCAGCATAATGCCGCGGATGATCTGCAAAAAATGTGTAGCCGGGATGATATTGCTGATCCATTGAAATAATACCGGCATGCTTTTAATGGGAAAAATAAAACCGCTCAGCATGATGGTCGGCAAAATTGTGGATAGCAGGGCAGCCATCATGGCCAGTCTTTGTGAATGGGTAACCGTGGATATCAACAGACCAAAACTGAGGCCGGTTAAAATATATAAGATAAGGGCCATACCTAACAATACAATGGAACCTTCCATGGGCACATCAAACCAGAAACGGGCTACGATCAGAATAATTAAACTATCCAGGAAGCCCAGCACCGTGTAGGGTATCGCCTTACCCACAATAATCTGAAAAGGATGGACCGGGCTGACCAGAATCTGTTCCATCGTACCCAACTCCTTCTCCCTCACGATGGCGATACTGGTCAGCAAGGCGCTGATTAACAACAAAATAACCGCGATCAGTCCCGGCACGAAGAAGTAGGCCGATCGCAGATTGGGATTATACAGCATGCGTGATTCAACCTGAAAGGGTATGATGGATATATCATTGATCGACTGATTATAGCGAAAGACCTGCTGTGTAAAATATTTATGGATGTAATTGGCGGCATTGGGATCGCTGGCATCGACCAGTAATTGCAAACCGGTGGCCGGCTGTTTCTGCACTGCCCTCCCGAAATCATTGGGAATAATGAGGGCGCAGCGCGCTTTTCTTTGCTGGAAATAGGTTTCTATCCGGTCAGGATTGATATCCACAGCAACCAGCTGGAAAAAATCGGTAGCTACAATTTGTTCTATGAATTGCCGGCTTTGCGGTGTTTTGGATTGATCAATGATAATCGTGTCAATTTCTTTCATATCCAGTGTGATGGCATAGCCGAATAAAAATAACATGACAACAGGCATCAGAATGATTATCGTCAGGGTCTGGGGATCACGCATGATATGCCAGAATTCTTTACGGATGATGCTTAACAACACTTTACTCATGGGCACCCCGATCTACTACTTTTAAGAACACATCCTGCATAGATACTGCATTATATTGCTGTTTGAGGGCCTCGGGGCTATCCAGTTCCACGATTTTGCCGTCCCGCATAATACTCAACCGGTGGCAGTACTCGGCTTCGTCCATAAAATGGGTTGTTACAAATACGGTTTTACCCTCCGCGGCCAGCTGATAAATAAGCAACCAAAAGTCTCTTCGCGATGCCGGATCGACACCACTGGTTGGTTCATCCAGAAAAATAATCGGCGGGTCATGCAACATGGCGCTGCTTAAAGCCATTTTCTGTTTCCAGCCTAACGGTAATTCCCGGGTCAGGGCATCGGCTTTATCCTGCAATTGCAGATAGGTTAGTAATTCCTCAGTTCTGGTTTTGATGGCTCTGCGGTTTAGGCCGTAAACGCCCCCGTAAAACTGCACATTTTCCCGCACAGTCAAATCTTCGTAAAGACTGAATTTCTGACTCATATAGCCAATCCGCTGTTTAATTCCTTCGGAATCGGTGTATACATTAAGGCCGGCCACCCGGGCATCACCGGTGGTGGGCAGCAATAATCCGCATAACATGCGGATGGTAGTGGTTTTACCGGCTCCGTTGGCGCCCAGAAATCCGAATATTTCTCCCGGTTTTACCCGAAAGGTTACGCTATCTACCGCTGTAAACGAGCCAAATTTACGTGTCAGATTTTCCGTCTCAACGCTGAATGTATTGGATGTCATCCGATGCTTCCTGTGGTCTGTTTACAATGCCTGTCGCCGAAAATGTTTTTTCTGTAAACAATGATTAATTCATTAGAGCACCAAACATTATGATTTTTCATACTTTAATTCTATGGGTTAATTTTTTGCATCCTGCATTAATTCCAGAAACAAATCTTCCATATCCGGTGTAATCGGTTTAATGGATCGGTAATCTATTTTCTGTTCATCTAAAATGGTTCGAACCGCATGCATGCCCCTTTTCTGTCGGTCCGTTAAATGGATACCCTCACCAAACAAATGGCAGTCGCCGGCAAAGGGGGTCTGTTGCAAGGCGTCATAAAGTTTATTGGACTGATCGCTGTCTATTAAGTACAATGGATGATCAAAATGATTCGTCAGCTTCTGGGGTTCATCATGGGCCAGTAACCTTCCTTTAAAAATCAAACCGACCCGATTGCATAATTCCGCTTCATCCATGTAGGCGGTAGTCACCAGAATGCTGGTACCCTGTTCGGAAAGCATTTTCAAAATATTCCAGAATTCATTGCGGGATACCGGATCGACACCATAGGTCGGCTCATCCAGCACCACGACTTCCGGATCATGCATGAGCATGCAGGACAGTGCCAGTTTTTGTTTCATACCACCGGATAATGCGGCTGCCCGGCGTTTTCTAAAGGGTTCCAGATTGGAAAAGGAGAACAACCGTTGCATGCGTTCTTTCTGTTCATAGCGGGTAACTTTAAAAAGGTCACCGAAAAAATGCATATTTTCTTCAACCGATAAATCCTGATACAGGCTGAAACGTTGCGGCATATATCCAATTTGGGAGCGTACAAAGGCCATGTTTTTGTGCACTGCCCTGCCCTTAAACAAAACCTGTCCTGCATCCGCTGTGAGCAGGGAAACCAGTATGCGGATGGTGGTGGTTTTGCCTGCGCCATCCGGTCCGATCAATCCGAATATTTCACCCTGATGGACCGCAAATGAAATGTCATTCACCGCCTGTGTACCGGCAAATGCCTTTTTTAAATGATTTATCTGAATCGGAATCATACCTGTTTTTTCCCTTTAGACCTGGTGTTCAGTAAATAAGCCTTTTCTCTTCGTCGTATCCCTCATTCCGGTACCATAATGGATTCAATCGTTTACGATCCGATATGGACCTGCACCGGCATACCAATTTTTAAGATGCCCCGTTCATTGGCCACGCGCACTTTGACCGCATAGACCAGGGTTGTGCGCGTATCTTCGGTCAGGATGGTTTTAGGGGTAAATTCGGCCTCACTGGCAATCCATGCCACTGTACCCGTAAAGGTTTCTTCCCGGCCGTCTATGGTCAATTCGACGCTCTGGTTGATATTGATATTATCCAGGTGCACCAAAGGAACATATATCTGGGCTTCCATCAGAGACAAATCTGCGATATCCAGCAAAGGCTGTCCGATGGCTGCAAATTCGCCTTTTTCTTTCAAGCGATTCAGGATTGTTCCTTCAACGGGAGCTGTAAAATGGGCATCTTCCATATCAATTTGGGTTAAACGCAGGGCGGCTTGTAGTTGCTTTTGTTTACTGGCCAAGGCATTTTTTTGTGCTCTTAAACCATCCAGTTGCGCGCGGTAGACATCCCGTTTTGTTATCAGTTCATCCAATTGTTGTTGGGTAGCTGCCCCATCGGACAGCATATGCTTTGTTTTGGTTAATGTTTGGTTAGTCAGACTTAACTGAGCGGTTATCTGCCGGACTTGCGCTTTTACGCTTTCAATCTGACTGTTCAGTTCGTTAAATTGTGCCTGCTGCCGGGATAATTGTGTGGCCGATTTTTCCGTATTTAAACGAATCAGGGATTGACCGTTGCGTACTTGATCCCCTTCATCAACGCCTATCGAATCAACCACGCCCGGCACCTGAGCCGATA
>WJIP01000006.1 GCA_014730185.1 Caldithrix sp.
CCATCCTGGCAAATATATCCACCACATTCGCCTCTGATCGCCCGGATGCCCGCCTTATTCATGAACTGGGTGTCGACGGTCTGATTGCCGTCACGCTAGACCTGCAAATGAACTATGCCACGGGTGGATTGCGTCCACGAATGAGCGTACGTATTTCTGGCCCGCCCAACGGCTATCAGGCGGGTCCGACTATTTATATGCAGGGTGTAATCAGTGGCAACGAAGTACCCTGGGATGAAGCGCGTATGAATGCCGAACATGTTATGGATGTCTTGCCAAACACAATCCGTCAGAAAGAATTGATGGCGGCTTTGGACAAAGCCCTGCAAAAATTACACGACGAAGAAGAAGACGGCGATTATCAGGCATTGTGGGCGCTGAAATAAGCGTGTCCCATCTGCCGTGATGAGATTAGAACAAAACCAAAATTGTTGACATTTTTAAAATTTCAAGGAAATAGTCATGGTAAGAACCATTTCAATATTAATGCTTTGTCTGACCTTCGGTTTTGCCCAGGTACTCTGGGAGACCGAAATGCCGGGCAGTATTGTAAAAGACCTGGCTCTGGATGAGTCCGACAACCTGTTTATAGCCGGTACGGTTGAAAACAGCGTTGCTGAAAAATCGTGGGAAGATTTTTATACAGTCAAAATCAGCGCTGAAGGGGACAGCCTATGGGCACACGCCATTCATAACGGAACGGAACACGCCAATGCCGTTTCTATCGACGGAGAGGGAAATGTAATCGCGGCGGGCAGTATCGATAAGGAAGGCGGATGGTGGGCATACGATTACCTCGTTACAAAATATTCCAACAACGGTGATATGGAATGGCAGAGCGATTACGGCGGAACAAGCGGCCGTCAGGATAAGGTCATCGATATCATCACCGATAGTGAAGGCAATATTTATGCAACCGGAGAGATGCACAATAGCCGTAATGATGAAGCCAACATGGATATCACAACTATTAAATTGAACAGCAACGGGGACACGTTGTGGACGAGAACCTATAACAGCCCCTATGGGCTGAAAGACAGTCCCAATCATATTCACATGGACGGAACCGGCAATGTATTTGTAACCGGGGATGTGATTTATGTCGATGATCCAAATGATCAGTTTGCACCGGTTTTACTCAAATATGATACGGACGGTAACCTGCTTTTCGATTCCGTTTATACCGGCATTAGCCGATCCCTGCCATTACAGGATTCGCAAATCGGTTCGGACGGTTCTATTTATCTCTATCTGATTGAAAGTCTGTCGATTTATAACGACACACCCTATCGCGGCGTGAGAAAATATGATAGCGACGGTCGCTTCGAAGGTGACATGACCTACAAGGCAGACACAACAGAATGGGCCATAGACCACGGGTATGTAGGTGTGGATGAAGATGGCAACGTGTTCATGTTAACCCAAATCAACAAAGGCGAATGGTGGGAAGGCAAGTATCATGTTACCATAGTCAGTTTTGATGCCGCCGGTCAGATAAGGTGGAGTCACGAAATACCGGTAGAGGATGAATGGGATATACCCTACGACATCGATGTGGACAGCGACGGAAACTGTTATATCCTTTATCTCGGGACGGCAGAAGATCAGTATTCCAAAGAAGCTAAGCTGCGTAAATTCGATGGAGACGGAGAAGAAACATTTTTCATGAAGAGCGGATTGGTCGATCATAACCGCGGAAGTAGTCACATTGGGGCCATGCGTATGACCATTGATGATCAGGGACATGCCTGGGTTGTGTATCGCTTCGCAGATGAAGATGATGCCGGATTTTTCCGGATCATAAAATATGACACCAAAATCAATACGTCTCTGAGGGAAAGCATTGCCGGATCGCTACCCGAACAAGTTAAACTCAGTCAAAATTATCCCAATCCCTTTAATCCGAGAACCACCATAGAATATGGACTATCTGAAGCTTCTCAAGTAAACATTACTGTATATAATGCATTGGGAAAGAAAATGATAATTCTCGTAAACGGGACCAAATTGCCCGGCTACCACACGGTTGAATTTGACGGTTCAGCCTATGCCAGCGGACTTTACATTTATAAGATAAAAACAGAATCGTTTCAACAAGTGAAGAAGATGCTGCTATTGAAATAGTGAATTTTAAATAATATTGGATGCAATGCCCGTGCGCCCGGCCCGGATGGCTTTTAGTAAAATCTTCCTAAAAGAGTTACCTTCATTTGGCGGGCGCCTGGTGTTGTACCCAATATTGCTACTGAACTGAAATTTTTTGCCAATAAACAATTTGTCCCCCGGAATTATCAGCACAGATTTTAGTTAAATCATATTATCGTATGTTGTGTATACATAGTGAGCTGTAATTGACGGTAAAGATCATGCGAAGTTCAAAATTTGTTGGCTGTACCAAAATTTTTAGTATTATGATGTATTGTGTTCGAAAGTCCCGCCTTAGTTGAGCTTATGGATATGAAAACAAACAATAATAGGAGATCAACATGAACAGAGTCTTGATTTTATCTCTGTGCTTTTCATTAATATCTATCCCATATTTAAGCGCACAGGATGATGATCCATGTCCTTGCTGCAGTAATAGCTATAAATCATTTGACTTTTGGATCGGTGACTGGGTTGTTTATAATACAGAGGGCGAGGTAATTGGCACAAATAAAATTGTTAAGATGCAAGATGGTTGTGTTGTGCAGGAAAATTGGAAAGCATCCAATGGTACCAATACAGGGACGAGTTATAACTATTTTGATACAAGCGATAGCACCTGGAATCAACTTTGGATAAGCAATACAGGTAATATTCTTGAATTAAAAGGTAATTTAGATTCTGATGGAAACATGGTTCTTACAAGTGGACTCATTAATAGTCCTAAAGGACGATACTACAATCAAATTATTTGGTCAAAGAATGACGATAATTCAGTAACGCAGCAATGGGACATTTTAAATGAACAGGGCGATTTGATAAACCATGCCTTTAAAGGGATATATAGAAAAAAAAATTAGCCATCAGTTTTACCGTTACCGCACTATTTAATGCTTCGAAAGGTAGCGTTCTGCTGGCTGCATTGATGCATTTTCAGTTTATGAATCCCATTTGGCCCGATGCCCAACCTTATGATACATATATCCTAACGGTAATTTGCGTCCTGATTATATGGTTTAACCGAAGAATGTTTTTTACCGGAGAAAATGCGGTGGTTGAGATCACACCTTCGGCAAAAGAGAAAATTATAGCAGAAATAGTTTTACCGGACGGCACTGCGCGGTAATCGTCAACTTAACCCGATGAAAACCTAAAAAAGGATTCCGTCATCAACTGAGTCATAAAGAGAGATTGTCCTGACGAAATTTGTTCCGGGGCAATGCCTTTATCCGACAATTACATTGTTAACAGGCGGTGTTATTGCCCTTAAGTTCAATAGGCTTGTACCCGGAAAACAAACAATGACCTTGCCTACCACTCCCATAATTTATAGCCAATAAAAATCAATTTTACTGAACTCAAAGCATATTTAATAAAAAAATAATAGTGGCTATCAGGAATACCGTCAATGGTTAATTTCACTCAATCAAAACAACTCGCCTACACCATATGAAAATAAATTGGCCTCTAGAACAAATTCCAGATCTTAAAATACAGGCTTTACAGCATTTTGACATTCCTAAGGCAAACATTATGGATTCGAATGTTTATGGAATTGTCAAATGTTTCCTTTAAAGGATGTGCATGAATCATTTTGATACATGCACTCCCTTTGTTATATTTATAAGTGCATATTAAGCAATGATACACCCAATGAAAATGGAATCAACCCAAAAACCGTTACGGATCAAATATTATGAGACATTTTTTACTACTGATGATCGTGTTTTCGATTATGTCCTGTACAAATGAAAAAAACGATGCGGAAGTTACGGTGGATGACAAAGCCGCTGCCATCCATCGCAAAGTATTGACCCTGGACTCCCATACCGATACACCGCTTGCTTTGGTACGCTCGGACTTTGATCCTGGAATTCGCCATGAAGCCGCTGGAGGGGGTGGCCGTGTTGATTTTCCGCGCATGCAGGAGGGTGGGCTGGATGCTGTTTTCTTTGCCGCTTTTATCGGTCAGGGCCCGCGGGACAACGCATCCAATAAGGCGGCCAAAGAAAAAGTCCTTAAAATTCTTAAACACATTCACCGGGCCGTTGCCGAATATCCGCAAATGGCCGGCATTGCTTTAACTTCTGCCGATGCCTATCAAATGGAAAAAACCGGCAAACGCGCCATCTATATGGGTATCGAAAACGGTTTTGCGATTGGAAATGACCTCTCTCTGATCCAAACCTATTATGATCTCGGTGTTCGGTACATTACCCTTTGCCATACACGTAATAACGACATTTGCGATTCTTCAACCGATCCAAGCGGTCCGGAACACCAAGGTGTTAGTTCCTTCGGCAAAGACGTGATCCGGGAGATGAACCGCCTCGGCATTATGGTGGACGTTTCCCATATATCCGATGCCGCTTTCTTTCAGGTGCTGCAGCAATCCGCAACACCGGTTATTGCCTCCCATTCCTGTGCCCGCGCTTTGTGTGACCATCCCCGCAATCTATCGGATGCAATGTTAAAGGCGTTGGCCGAGAATAACGGGGTAATTCAGGTTTGCCTGATGAGTGACTACCTGAAAACCATCCAACAGCATCCTGAGCGGGAAGCCGCCCTGAAAAACATCAAAGCAACGTACGGTAGTTACAGCTCAATGACCCCAGAAGAAATCCGGCAAGTACGCAAACTACGCCGGGAGATCGACCGCAAATATCCCAAAATGCTGGCCACGGTTTCCGATCTTGTGGATCATATCGACCATATCGTAAAAGTGGCCGGTATCGATCATGTGGGAATCGGCAGTGATTTTGACGGCGGTGGACGGATTGAAGGTTGTATGGACGTAAGCGAAATGGGGAACATTACCAGAGAACTGGTCAAACGGGGCTATACTGAGGAAGCCATCCGCAAAATCTGGGCTGGGAATTTAATGCGTGTCTTTAAGGATGTTGAACAATTCGCTGCTTCCAAATAAATGATTTGATTTCATCGCACACAAGCGGTGGCTTCAACCGTTTTGCTGGTTCTGGCTAATGATGCCAGCATCTACTTTTCCATGCAGTACATCGAAAGGTTACCGGCGCGTATCATTTTTATTATGTCGGGCACCATAAGTATCGTTCTGAACATTAAGTATATGGTGGATTGGCGACCACCGGACATCTGCGGATTAATCATTGCGGTTACGGTTGGTTTATTAATACCGTTAATGCTGAGCTTATGTGGCTGGCTGAAGAAAGAGCTGGAACATAACGATCCATCGATGCACCATAATGGAAAGCTGGAACAGGTTATCCATTTTTACCTGGACAGTTACCTGCATAAATCCAGTAGAGAAATCGCTTCTCTGGTTGGATGCAGCCACTCCACTGTATAACGATATCGGAAGTTACACAGGCAATACAACTTAAATGGACAATGACAGTGGACGATATTTGTACACAGCCTGGCCATAAAGTGGACACACTGGACAATTCAAATATATAACAGGCTGATTTTAGTCGCATAGTGTACACTTATTAGCCATATACTGCTAAAAATGGTAACTTACTAACCACACCCACATATATTAGCTTTACTTATCATATACAAGCAACCTTAATGGTTTTTGGCATAAGTATCTGCATTATCCACATTTACTGGGTATTTTTGTCCCTTGCTAACGGCTGCGCTTTGTAAACGCTCAAGCTGGCCAGCG
>WJIP01000060.1 GCA_014730185.1 Caldithrix sp.
AACATTCCGCTTTCATCGGCAACAATAATTTCCGGATTGCCGTCACCGTTTAAATCCTGTACCGCTGGAGAGCCGACAATCGGATGATTAAATTGATACAACGATTTTACAGTACCCTGCGGATTAATTTTTAAAATTTTTTGATCATTGGTTGCAGCAATGATATACAAGGATGTGTCAGTCTCTACAACAATGGGTGTTACGCTTAATCGCATGTCCAGCTGAAGGGGAAAGTTGGATAATGTGTCACCAGCGGCATCGATGGCAAACAATTGCCCATTGAATGTGCCAAATATCATTTCAGATTGTTGATCACCGTTTATATCGGCCACAGCCACTCCCTGATCAATGGGTAAATTAAACGCTTTTGGGAAACCCTCCAGCTCCGTGCTATCGATTTTCAGAACATGAAGGTTGCGACGCATGGTTCCAAAGATCAATTCCAGATCATCTTCATCATCTACATTGCTCAATGTTATATGTCCGTAAACCGGTTCGGCAACATCCATTTGATACAACAGATTTCCATCATTTTCAAAAATTTGCACATGTCCGGAACGGGTGGCAACGGCAATATCCAATTTCCCGTCCGCATTGATATCGCCGACGGCCGGAGGCATTGTGGTGTAATCGCCTAAAGACCTGGGAAAAGAAGGTAAACTATTACCCTTATGATCGACCACATAAAGCTGATTATCTTCGCCCACAAAAATTATTTCTTTTTTATCATCTCCTGTTAAATCGGCCACAGCCAATGGTTGCGATATTTGCTCGGCGGCAAACGGAAATCCATTCTGATAATTGGTGATAAGGATTTCAATTTGATCCTCCGTAATATATGGATTTTCCTGATCCCCATTCGCCGAAATGGCAAGATTGAGCTTTACGGGTGAAAAAGGGGCATTTTCCGCTATTTTAATTATCATGCTATCCTGCCCATTGGATAAAATATTGCCATTTTCAATCAAACCATAGGTCGCCGTGGAATCCACAATGGTTAGATAGGGCGAGGTGTTGCGGATTGTTAAATATACATCACGGGCATTAACCCAACCTTGGCGATTTTCCAACATAATACTCACCGCAATGACGGAACCCGGCTTTAACTCATTGGTGTGCGCATTCAGAACCTCATACGATAAGCCTGCCACCGATAAATTTGGGTAAAGCTGCTTGGATATAGCGTTAAACACGTTGATCCGGCCACTGCCCAACATACCGCTGTATGCCGGATTAACAGCATCGATATTATCTGCTGTAGTCTTGAGCGTATTCGCCACCCAGGTGTTCGATGAGTCGGGGAAAAAAGCCATTACCAGAGCCGCCGCTCCGGCTGCTACCGGACTGGCCATGGAAGTGCCCTGCCAGGCCGCATAAGAACCGGCATTGTCATGGATCGTACTGTATATGGCATTGGTGTAACTGCCGCCCTCGCCACCGGGTGCGCTAAAGTCAATCACTTTACCGTAATTGGAATAATAAGCCTTTTCATCATTGCGATTGGTAGCTGCTATACCAATGGCATCTTCAAAATCACTGGGATAATGCGTGGGAGTATCGTTTTTATTGCCGTCATTTCCTGCTGCACAAATCACCAGGGCACCGTAATTTTGTACAGCATTCTGTACCACAATCTTTCCATAATAATCATAGCCCCCTCCCCAGGAGCAATTAATCACTTTGGCGCCCATTTTCATGCAATATTCAATTCCGGCATAGCCATTATAAATTGAAGGCTCCGTCAAATCGTCGTCTGCGGAATGTTTGGTAGCGATGATTTTGCTGCGAAATGAAATGCCGGCAATACCCGTCGCATTGTTTGTCGTTGCAGCCATTACCCCGGCCACGTGGGTGCCATGACTCAGTTCGTTATAGGTTCCGGCTTGCGGTGGCCGTATATCATTATCCGCCGTATTGCCTGATTCACCGGCAAAATCCCAGCCTCTAAAATCATCTTTAAAACCGTTACCGTCATCATCCACACCATTCTCATCTTCCGGTCCAATAA
Organism: Caldithrix sp.; assembly: GCA_014730185.1. Classification (GTDB taxonomy): domain Bacteria; phylum Calditrichota; class Calditrichia; order Calditrichales; family Calditrichaceae; genus WJIP01. Next base: position 2,009 of record WJIP01000060.1, read on the forward strand.
TGCCGTCACCATTAGCATCTTCACCTAAATTAACCCACATAGCCTCTTCCAGATCAGGATGCAGATAGTCCACACCGGTATCGACCACACCAACCAATAATGTTGAGTCACCCGGCACCCCATTCCATAATGCCCAGGCGTTATCAGCTTCTATTTGTTCAACATACCATTGCTTAAAATAATCGCTGTCGTTTGGAATGTAGGGTTCGAAAGATCCCTGAACATGATTTATTGCCTGCAACTCGGCTGAATGTATTCCGGATATATCTCGAAAATCGTTTAAAACTTCGTTTATGAATTCCAAAGACCGGCGGCCGGAAAAAGTAGCTTTATAAATATGGGCCAGTTTTACCTCACCAACCACATCCTTTTCATCGGCCATAGGCAGCCAGCGTTGCACATTAACAATATTATGTTTTTTTACGAGGTGAGCTATTGAATAATCTAAATCTGTTTTCATAACCTTCGAAGCGATTTTATCCTGAAGATTAAACTGGAGTGCCGCCTCATTTTTATTCAAACAGAACAAAAAGTGCCGGCGGTGAAAGTTTTCTTCGCCCTGAAGGAAAAACACAGTCATTAATATCAAAAAAATGATTTTTTTCATTGACCCACCTGTTCAAACTTCCATATTAAAAAAAATCTCAAAGGGAACTTCCCTTTGAGATTTTTGTTTTTTTGTGCTGCTACTATTTGATGAGCAGCATCCTCTTGTTAATGGTTATGCCCTTGCCTCTGAGTTGATAGATGTAAAATCCGGAACTGACTTGGGTGCCAAAGTCGTTTTGCCCGTTCCAGTTAACTTTATGCCATCCTGCTTTGGTCTGTTGATCAAACAGAGTGGCCACTTTCTGGCCTAGGACATTGTATACCGCCAAACTCACATCGCTGCCCACAGCCTTCTTGGGTACATTGAACTCGATGGTTGTAATAGGATTAAACGGGTTCGGATAATTATCTTTTAATACAAACTTATCCGGAATAGCCGATTCATTCTCGGTAATCGCCGTCGGATCGATGGTTTCGGAAGTGTCCATGAAAACATTAATCATAGCATCCAACTCAACGGACGTTACCCAACCATAATCGGTTTCGATATAAGTATTACCATCAATCGGATCATCTTTATCAACACCCATATAAGGACTGGTTAAAAACCGGGAGTAGCCAACGAAAAAGCTTCTACCGGAATCAATGGTTACGGGGTTGCGAAATTCCACAATATTGTTGCCATCGGCCAGACCACTGGCAAAGGTAAACTCAATTTCTTCATTAGGTCGACCAAATTCATCGGTATCAAAAACGGAAAATTTACCGGCTACACCGATAATTTCGCTGGTATCCAGATTTACTTTAATGGTCTGGAATGTGATGGGATAGGCTTCCGGAGTGAACTTAACCGCCACAAATTTCTGTTGATCAAGTGGCAGGTAATCATCCCGTTCACCATCATTGAAACCAAATTCTCCGATACCATCCGGATAAATTGTGGTCGATACAGCATTGGAAGCTCCTGATACGCCTTCATATTCCGCTCCAGCCAGTACAAAATACAGATAATCACGATAGTATTTTACGTTTTCGCCTTTATCGCGGTAAACGCCGGAATCCTGAGCCACCCCGATATTAAATGGTGCCGCATCGCCAGGCCCCTGCCGAAAGACAAAATAATGACTGATGGAGTCGGCGTAATCCCAGGTTAACACAACACTTGTATCCTGGGGCGAAGGCGTGGCCACGAGATTTTCGGGGGCCGCAATATCTTTAATCGGACTGAATACCACCATATCATCGACCAATAGTCCTGAACCGATCGGTGCATCGCCATCCGAAGCAAAACGTATACCGACCTGTACATCCTGACCTTTGAAGCGATCCAGGATTAATGGAGAGCTATTGAAAACACCTTCATACAACCAGGCAAATTCGATCCATTGATCAAACCCGAAACTGAATACATAATAGGTGCCTTCGGGCGTAATCCATACCGCTTCCCAGGCGGTGCTGTCCACCGGACGTATCACCGGCCAGTAAAAATCAACCTCCGGAAAAGCATCGGGATCAGCAAAATCGGGCAACATTTTGAAATCCATGTAAATCGGTGTGGTATCCGGCAGAGAAATCACTTCATCCGTATAGTATACATTATCCAGCCAACGGTTATACGTGGTATCCGGATCATAGAATTCACCACCGGTCTGCACCGTAGCCGAATGCGTAGGTGACGGCACAAAAGAAGGACCGAATGCCGGTAATGGATTCTGGATTTCGGCCACATGCCATTGGGATCCGCCGGAGGCCCGACCGAAAGACATAGCCATTAAATCCTGATCCTCTCCATAATTGGAGAAATAGGTCATGGACTCACTTTTAATTTCGATATTATCGATTTGCCAGCCGAACATACTGGGATCATCCGGGGTAGCAAAGCCAAGGTCGGCCGCAAAATCGAAGCGGATTTTGACAGCCGTATCGGAACTGGTGTAAGCAGACAGATCAAATATTTCCTGTGTCCATTTCAATTGTGAACCTCCCCAGCCCGCGATACCCGGACCCTCGCCATGAATATTACCAAAGCTGTACAGACTGGTGGCATCATAACCATGCTGTATAAAAGTAGTATCGTAATACATAGTATCCGTCATTACCGTATACATCGTGTCATCTTCAAACATGGTATAAGCCGTATCCGTACGAACCGTATCATAGTTCCAGGTGATTACCGTGTCGTAGCGGACCGTACGCATGGTATCATAGTTTACATTGAATAGCGA
>WJIP01000061.1 GCA_014730185.1 Caldithrix sp.
ATCAAATAGATTGAAGTATTCCAGCTCATCACTTTCCACCCAATCCATAATTACACCGTCAAAAGCGCCTTGTTCAATACGGTCCATCATCGTTTCCCATTGCAAAACTTCATTTTCGACCTCTATACCCAAAAATTGAATGTATTGTGTAATATTATTTAGAAAATCAATATGTATTTCATTCTCTTTATTGGTTATCAATTTTAACGCTGGATAAAGGCCATCCTCGTTACCCGTATTTAGGGCCGGTAACAAATTGTTTAATTCCGTTTTAGCTTTTTCCTCATTATAAGCATACGTCTGTTGCATTGCATAACAGGGATGACCGGGATAGGCTAACACATCATTCACGGTACCGTATCCGAGCAATATACCATCTACCATGGTTTGTCGATCCATAGCAATGGTTAAAAGTTGACGTAACCGCCGGCTTTGCAAATGTGGTTGAGCCAGGTTCCATGCAATACATGTATATCCCGGCTCTGTAGTGGTCTGTAAACGAAACCCGGGCAGTGATTCCACTTTTTCCGCCAGTACCGGTGATACGGAATACACAACATCTATTCGAAGGGCTTCGATATCACGTAATAAGGTGTCAGTTTCTTCATAAAAATGAATGGCAACGGTATCAAAGTACACCGGGGCTGACCGGAAATATGGGTTTGCAGACAAAACGATACCTTCGTCGGTAAACGAATCCAGAACATATGGTCCGCATCCCCAACCACCTTTTTCAAAAAACCGGATTAGCGATTGACCATCGGTTTTCTGACCAATAATCGATTCAGGCAGAACCGGTACATCCAACAACGTTTGCCATGGCCTATCCGCTTTATAGGTCATCACACATGTGGAAGAATCCAAAACCTCCATTTTCTGCACTCGCCGTAAGGTTTCATACAAAAGTTCATTGCGCCCCATTAACGTGTGATAGGTAGCCCTTACATCGTAAGCAGTTAACGGATCACCGTTGTTCCACCGGTAATCGTTGTTAATTTTTATGATGATCTGATGACTGCTGGTATCCACCGCCCAGCTACGGGCCAGTCGGGGCCGGACCCGGCCTTGTAAATCCAAACGAATTAACTTGGGGAATAACACATTATCGCAGAGCTGTTCATTATAGAATTCACGGTCATCGAACGGATTGATCGTCAATATTTTCCCTAAAATGGCTGCATTCAATTGCCCTCCGTGCACCGGTATATCCTTTTTAATAATTTTGGGGTAGAAATGAATGCCGGCCGCCGTCAAACCAAGAATTATAATCAGCCATGAAATAAGTTTAAACCGCATGCAAATATCCCACAATTAAGAACAAAGCCACAAAAACAGGAGCTGTAAGAATCAGACTGTCAAACCGATCCAAAATGCCGCCGTGCCCGGGTAAAATATGTGATGAATCTTTGATATTCACATCCCGTTTGAACCAGGATTCCACCAGATCACCGATCTGGCCCAAAATACCGGTTATCAGTCCTGATACTACAATTACAGACCATTCGATCGGTAATACTTCAAATAACCGGGCCGCGATAAAAACCAGCATAGCACCGGCCACTCCTCCGATGGCACCTTCCACACTTTTTTTCGGCGATACCCTCGGAAAGAGAGCATGGCGCCCCAAAAGAGAACCGATAAAATAGGCGGCCGTATCACACACCCAAATGCTAATAAAAATAAAGATGGTAAATACGCCCATGTTGGATGCGTTTAAACCAGGTACGTATTCATGCATGTGGATGCGGAAATAGAGCAGGCTGACCAGAAAAAAACCAGGGTAGACCACACTCAATAAGGCGGCCGCAACGTTAAGATTAGCTGACAACCGATTGCGGAACATTTCCATGATAAACATCAGCACCAGCATTAATATAGCCGCTGCCAACAGAAGGCTATTAAAATTCAGATAGACCATGAACAAAATGAGCAGACTTAACACAGCAGCACTGATTTTCTGAGCATGGGCTTCTTTAAGTTTTAGCAAACGAATCATTTCCCATTGGCCCAAGATATTAATTAATACAATCAGGGCAAAAAAATACCAGCCTCCGCTGTAGATAGCGAACAGCAAAACAGGGATTCCGACAACAGCAATAGCTAACCGCGCGGCAAGTTCTTTCATTACAACTCCATTTCCATAATCAAAAACCTCGATCAAGTCCTCATGGCGAACAATACTTATCATTTTTTTACAATAAATAAGTTAGAGATAAAAGTAATAATTTGCAAAATATGACGGCCTAATTAGGGTCAAAACGAGCCCAGGCAGGCACCAAAAATTGACGATCAGTATTACTTAAACTTTTGCACAATCCACACTATTACCGATAGCAGGATGCTTATACTAATCAGGGTTGTAAGGGGGATATATATCCTAATGCCGGGTTTGCTAATGACGATATCTCCGGGCATACGGCCGAATGGTATTTTACTAATCAACGGCCAGGCCAGTCCGGCGGCCAGAATCAACAATCCCAGAATGATCAACAATCTCTGCATACTATCCGGTTTTACAAAGTGAGTACTTTAGCCCCTTTTATATTACCTGCTTTCAGTTGCATCAACGCTTCGTTGGCCTTTTCCAGAGTAAATTTCTGCACTTGCGGTTTGATGGGGATTTCGGCAGCTACCTTCAAAAAATCGGCAACGTCTTTACGGGTAACATTGGCCACACTTTTAAGCTCTTTTTCCATCCATAAATGCTCGGTATAGTCCAGATTCATTAAATATTCTTTATCTCCATCCTCTTTGCGAATGGCATTCATTACAAACCGGCCATCCGGCTTTAAATTGCGCAGAGCTTCCACTACCGGTTTCCATACCGGGGTGGTATCGATGATGGCATCCAAAGGATCGGGACTGCTGTCCATCGTGTCTCCTGCCCATGCCGCTCCCAGTTTTAAGGCAAATGCCCTTTCATTGGGGTTACGGGCAAACACATACACATTGCTGTCCGGATAAAGATGTCTGATCAGATACAACACCAGATGACCGGATGCACCAAAACCGGTTAGCCCAAAATTCTTACCGTTCCCGGCAGCAGTCAGCATTAAAGAGCGATATCCTATGGCTCCGGCACATAGCATGGGAGCCGCCTGCTTATCCGAGAAGGATTTGGGAATGCTAAACGCAAAATCGCTATGAATGGTCATATACTCCGCATATCCCCCATTGACATCGCGGCCCGTAGCCAAAAACTGCTGGCAGAGATTTTCTTTTCCCTCCTTACAAAACCGGCATTGGCCGCAGGCGGAGTAGATCCAGGAAATGCCCACCCGATCGCCTTCCTGAAAGTTTTGCACATTTGAACCCACTTCCTCAATAGTGCCAATCGCCTGATGGCCGGGTACCATGGGCAGGCGGAGCGGTGGTGTGCGCCCCTCGATTTCATCCAGTTCGGTGTGGCACACACCGCAAACGGAAACTTTAACTAAAACCTCATTATGTGAAGGTTGAGGTTTGGGCAGTTCCACTAATTTGAGTGGATCTTTGTTCTGAGTTAAATCAACGATATTACTCAGTACCATGGCACGCATGATAGCAACTCCTTTTCTTTTCAGATAATCATTATATCAAATTATTGACCAAAAATAAAGGGTTTATATAAAATCTCTATCCAGACTACGATACTGGATGGCTTCGCTCAGATGCTCCGGAAGAATGTCTTCCTGCTGGCTGATGTCGGCGATAGTGCGGGAAACTTTCAGAATACGATCGTAAGCCCGGGCAGACAGACCCAATTGATTGATGGCATTTTTAAGCAGTTCTTTGCCGGTATCGTCTATTTTACAGTACCGACGGATTTCCTTGGGCTGCATATCGGCGTTACAAAAGATGTGTTTTTCGTTATGAAAGCGTGTCATTTGCAAGGAGCGGGACTTCTGGACGCGTTCACGTATGGTTGCCGAACCTTCTCCCCGCCGATCGGAGGACAATTCCCGGAACTTCACTTCGGGCACTTCCACGTGGATGTCGATACGATCCAATAAAGGGCCCGATATGCGAGACCGATACTTTTGCACCTGATGTAAGGCACAGGAGCAGGAACGTTCCGTACTGCTAAAATACCCGCAGGGACATGGATTCATGGCCGCAGCCAGCATAAAGTTGGCCGGATAAGTCAACGAGAAAGCAGCCCTGGAAATGGTGACCTGAGCATCTTCCATGGGCTGCCGCATGACCTCCAGTACATTCTTTTTAAATTCCGGCAATTCATCCAGAAAAAGAACACCGTGGTGCGCCAGGCTCACTTCACCCGGTTTGGGAAATTTGCCGCCCCCGACTAAAGCGGCATCGGATATCGTATGATGCGGTGAACGGAAGGGGCGCACAGCAACCAATCCGTGATTTTCCGGCAATAAACCGGAAACCGAATGAATTTTTGTGGTCTCAATTGCTTCCTCCAGAGCCATCAACGGTAAGATTGTCGGAAATCGCTTGGCCAGCATAGTTTTGCCCGATCCCGGAGGACCAATCATCAATAAATTATGTCCACCGGCGGCGGCTACCTCCATAGCTCGCTTCACATGTTCCTGCCCTTTCACATCGCTGAAATCCAGGTTGGATTGCTGCTCCTGTTCGAATATTTCCCGGATATCCACCTTAAAGGATTCCATCGAAATGTTACCATTGATGAAATTGACCACATCCATCAGGGTCTGCATCGGATAGATTTCGAGATCACCACCGCCCATA
>WJIP01000062.1 GCA_014730185.1 Caldithrix sp.
ACTAATAATCTGAACCGTTCTTCATTGTCCTGTAACTCTTTACGCATAGCCTTTTGTTCGGATATATCCCGCCACGATGACATACTTTGCATAATATGTCCACCTTCGTCTCGGAGGACATTAGTATTAAGACTGACATCTATCGTGGAACCGTCTTTTTTCTTCAAAATCAATTCTTTGTTGCGAATCCGGCCGGTATCTATAAATTGTTTAAAGGCTTTTTGCACTTCGTCCTGAATACTGTCATCATACATATCAAAAATGGGTTTACCGATTATCTCCTCCCGGCTGTAACCCGTGTTTTCCAGGAGCGTCTCGTTGCATTCAATAATTTTAGCGGTTTTCGGGGATACAGATACATGCATATCCGGCGACTGATCGTAGAGCGTATGGAATTTCTTTTCGCTGTCTTTCAATTTCTGTTCCGCTTTGATTTTCTCAGAAATGTCGCGGACCACGGCCAGTAAATGTGGTTTGTTCTGGAAGTTAATTTGGGCTCCGTTAATATCCGTATAAAAGGTCGATCCGTCTTTGCGTACATCTAGCGTGTTGCCCTGGTAAGCGCCTGTTTTCTTAACCGATACGATGAAATCCCTGATTTTATACCTGTGGTTTTCTTGCACAAGATTGGAGGCGTTTAGTTCCAGGAATTCATCCCGGTTATATCCATATAATTGGCAGGCGGCAGGATTAACCTCAACAATCTTGCCTTCGTAATCAGCAATGATAAAGGCGTCGGTGGCGGCTTCAAATATTGCCCGGTGTTTTTCCTCGCTGGCCGCCAGTTGCAATTCAATGCGTTTGGATTTGGTTACATCACGGGAAACGCCCATAACGGCAGCGATTTTTCGCTCTCCATTTTTTAAAGGTACTAAGGTGGTGTCCAACCAAACCCTTCCTGTCGGATATTCGGTTTCGCTTATTGTGGAATAGCTTTTACCGTTTTTGAAAACCTTTTTTAAATTGGCGATCTGAGACTTAGCGATATCATGAGGAATAAGTTCATTAAGATGTTTACCAATGATGGTTGCAGGTTTGGCCCGTAAAACCTTTGCAGCGGTTTTATTCAGATAACGCACCTTCATATCGCTGTCGATAATAAAAATTTGATCTTTGGAAGATTCACTGAGTGTTTTGTATTTTTGCTCGCTCTCTCTTAATAAATCCTGTTTGTGTTTTAACTCCGTAATATCGGTATGGGCGCCGAACATCCGAATAACATTACCGTCTTTATCTTTGATAGCTGCCGCCGTATTACTGATCCATACGTAATGACCTTTTTTGTGACGAAAACGGAACTGCAGTTTAAACTTACCCTTGGGATTTTGCAGATAATCCTGCAAGGCCTGCATACAGCGTTCATAATCATCGGGATGCAAATGATCTTGCCAGGTTTTGAATTCATTGGCCAGTTCATGTTCTCTGTAACCGATTTGTTTTTTCCACTGCCTGGAAAAGAAAACGGTATTATCAACAACATTCCAGTCCCAAATGCCCTGTTCGGTTGCCTCGGTGACCAGTTTATAACGTTCTTCGCTTTCCTTTAACGCTTTTTCCGCTTCTTTTTGCTGGGTGATATCGTACCCGAATACCGCGAGCTGTTTCACATTGCCATCGGCATCGAATACAGGATAAATCGAATTGTGGATGATGCGGCCGAAGCGTTCATCTTCAAAACGCACGGGTCGGCGTGTCTTGATTACTTCCTGGACATAAGACCGGCGATTACGTCCGGTATGTTTCGGGATAAATTCGTAAACGGCTTTACCGATGATAGCTTGCGGTTCGGTACCCATGCGTTTGGCAAATGTGGCGTTTGTCAACAGTACTATTCCCTGACGATCGATCAAAAAGGCCGATTCGGTTATGGCGTTAAAAAGGGATCGGATCGTTTCTTCCGAATGTTGCAGTTGCTCATTTATCCGGGATAATTCCTCCGTCCGCTCGGAAATTTTCTGATCCAGATTCTCATTGGTTTCTTTTAAGGCTTGTTCGATTTGTTTGCGTTCAGATATATCCCGGATAGCTGTCATCCTCACGGTACGGCCTTTATGGGGGAAAGGTCTTCCCCGGGATTCACATAAGAATTGTGTTCCATCCTTACGCAAAGCCCAGTGTTCATAGGGTTGGGTGTTCTGCTCCCGGATATTTTTTCGAACCGTTGCACGGGATTGTTCCGGAATTAAATCCAGAGCATTAATGCCGATAATATCCTGCTGGCTGTAGCCGAACATTTCTGCAAAGACCTGGTTACAGTCTATAACGACGCCGTTTTCATGGATAACAATGCCCTCAAAACTGGCTTCCGCTAACCGGCGGAACCGTTCATTACTCTCTAAAAGTTTTTGCTCGTTAGCATAAACACGGTCTTCATTGTTCTTTCGTTCCGTGATGTCATGAATATTGACGATCACAAAATTTTCTCGATCCTGACCGTTAAATAGCCGCCCCTTGCCTTCGAAATAACGCCACGATCCGTCTTTATGCCGGAACCGGAAATCGATGGTTTCCACACGCCCCGGTTGTTTCCTGATTTTTTTGAGAGCGGCGGTAACGTTTGCGCAATCCTCTTCATGCACATATTTCAGGGGCGGTTCGCCGATCAACTCCTTTGGATGGTAACCCAGTACTTGCTCGATGGCGGGCGATTCGTAATAGATCAACCCGTTATCATCAAGAATGGTAATCACATCCATAGTATGTCCGACCATGGCGTGATACAAAGCAGGATTTCCGGCAGCATAATCTTGGTCTTGTTCTGAAGAGATATCTTGTAGTGCGTTTAGCCGTTCCCGACAATGCTGAAGCTCTTGCACAAGTTCTTTTTTTGTTTTTCGCATATCATCCATAAAATCACCTATTGATGTTATCCGTACAGCCTACGGTGGTAGCATAATTTTTCCATACCAACTGTCCGACACCATTATTGTTACCGGATGCCGATACGAAATAGGACTAGACAATTATAATCGACACATTCCGGTAAAAATTTAACGTTATTCAATAACACGGATTTCGGTTTCCGCAACTGGTACAGCCTCTGCCGTGCTATTATCCGCACCATTATCCAAAACAGTTCTTACCTGACTTAATAAGGTTTGAGAAGAGAAAGGCTTTGCTATAAAATGAATACCTTCTTCCAGCTCGCCCTGGTGAACGATGGTGTTATCCAGATAACCGGACATAAACATGTATTTAAGTTGGGGGATTTTTTTCTGCATGCGGTTTTGTATTTCTTTTCCGTTCATGCCCGGCATAATGACATCGGACAATACCAGATCAATACCTTGCATATGCGACTCGATGATTTTAAGGGCTGTTTTGCCGTCGGGAGCTTCCAGTACCGTATAACCGTAGTTTTTTAAGGAGTTCGCCGCAAACGTACGCACGGCCTCTTCATCTTCCACAATCAGAATTGTTTCATGACCATTGAGTTTTTGATTTTCCCTTTCCGGCGTCTGTAAGCTTTTGATTTCTTTTTGAACAACCGGTAAGTAAATTTTAAACGTCGTTCCTCTGCCCGGTTCGCTGTAAACCCAAATGAATCCCTTATTCTGTTTCACAATGCCATATATCGTGGAAAGGCCAAGTCCCGTGCCCGATCCTTTTGGCTTGGTGGTGAAGAAGGGTTCAAAAATGCGAGCTTGGGTTTTTTTATCCATGCCTTTACCCGTATCGCTGACCGCCAGCATGACATAATGTCCAATATCCGCCGCCACATGCATCTTCGCATAATTATCGTCCAGATAAACGTTATCGGTCTCTATTGATAAAGAACCGCCGTCAGGCATGGCGTCCCGGGCGTTAACTGCCAGATTTATCAGGATTTGATCAATTTGTCCCGGATCAATCTCGATTGAATTAAGACTTGAATGTAATTTCGTCCTGAATTTAATGTGTTCACCGATTAACCTGCGCAACATTTTATCCGTTTCCGTCACAACATCATTGAGATTTAAAACTCGGGGTTTAATGATCTGTTTACGGCTGAACGCCAGCAATTGATTGGTTAAAGAAGCGGCTCTTTGCCCGGCATCACCAATTTGTTTAATCTCTTTGTAATGGGGTTGATCCGGCTCCAAACGCGTTAGTAATATACTGCTGTAGCCATTGATTATAGTTAATAGATTATTAAAATCGTGGGCGATACCGCCGGCCAAATGACCGATAGCTTCCATTTTTTGCGATTGCTGGAACTGCACTTCCAATTTTTTATGCTCCGTAATATCTTCATTCATGATAATGTAATGGGTAACACTTCCTTCTTCATTTTTAAGGGGCCCAATGGTCGAATATTCCCAGTACGATTGGCCCTCCTTATTTTTATTACGAAATTCACCTTGCCAGCTCTTACCGCCTTTAATGGTGGCCATCATGTGTTCATAACTCTCTTTTTTATGATATTCGGCCTGAAAAATATGTGGTTTATGACCGATAACTTCATGGCATGTATGGTGTTTTATTTCAAAATATTTGGGATTTACATATTCAATATTACCCGCTGCATCGGTTATGATGACCGAAACCGGACTCTGTTCGAGGGCTCTCGATAATTTTTGGATTTCGAATTCTGCCTCTTTACGCTCGGTTATATCGCGGGTAATACTTAAAATACATTGCCGGTCTTCAAAATCAATGAGGCGACTGCTGACTTCCACAGGAATAATCTGGCCGTTTTTTGTACGATGGGCGCTTTCGAATACCAGTTGCCCCTTGGTTTTGATATGTTCGATCCGCTGCGATGTAATTTGTGCATGCTCTTCGGAATCAATGTGAAATGGTTTTAAGTTTAAAAGTTCAGCGCGTGAATACCCCAGTCGTCGACATGCTTCGTTGTTGACTTCAACAAACTTTCCA
>WJIP01000007.1 GCA_014730185.1 Caldithrix sp.
AAATGCTTGCAGATCGCTGGTGGGCTGTTCGGCGGTCGGCGCGACGGACGTGCTTTGGTTACAGGAAAGGATAACGGCGGCAACCAAAAATACCGTAAAATATTTAAATACCTTCATAACGGTTCTCCTTTAAATTAATTTAACATGAATCGGAAAAACATATCTTAAACGATCTCATCCCTTAATCTTTTTTGTATCACCATTCTTCCGGTTTGAATTATAACTTAAATGATTGGGTTTATAATTCGACTCCGAAACAATTTCATCAATTTTTTTGTCCGCCATACCATCAAATGATGTTTACAAAGCCGACCATCATTCCCCGAATGAGTGGATCCATGTTCGCCAAGATAGAGAATGGACAAGCAGGCTATTTCGCTTTGCCGTCGCTATATAATCGGCTCATAATTTCGGGATTATTTCTCGGATCCACTCCCTCAAAAAATTGAGGAGACGGATAACCCCGTTGTATTTTTATTTGATTATCCTGCAAATCATCGGACGGCCAATCGGGTACAATGACAATCCAATGGCAAACGGTTGATGCGGCGGCTGTCCAAAACCACCCGCCGTGCATCTTGTCGCCGTCTAAAGTTAAAATAAAAGGCGTTCCATGAACATCTTTTTCGATAGATAGAGAATCAACAGGCATATTGAGCGTTATCGTATGTGTGGCAATTTCATAAGCCGTAATATCCGAATAACGGATTATGGGTTTATCCCCGATTCGGAAAGCAGATACATCGAGCTCTCCACCGGGATCCTGTATTCCGGTTTCCGGAATGGCTTTATAAATGCATAAACCGTCGCCTTTTTCGGGCGCTGTACTTAGAATAGCGTTACTATTTTTTTGACATGAAAACAGGCTTAGAACGGTCAGAAGCTGAAAAGAAAGTAACAAGACAGGATAGACGGACCTTTTCATAATTATCCTCCTTGTGGTGCTTAAAAGCTATAGGGAAATTAATATGATTTCTGCAAAACACAACAAAAAAACACGAAGATTCGTTATTCATATAAACAATGTTACTTGTGCTTCTGCCGGCATCCAAATATGTTGCACCGACGGATCGATATATATTGGTGTTGACAAAGCGGTTATCATTGCTTATAATGAGACCGACCGGTCGGAAAGAAAAAAAATAACCCGTAAATGGAACAGTAGCGATGAGCAAAGGCGAAACCACCCGCGAACATATTATAGCTCAGGCCGCGGCTCTGTTTAATAGTCGTGGATTTGCCGGAGCACCGTTGTCGGAATTGATGAAAATTACCGGTTTACAAAAGGGCGGTATCTACAACCATTTTAACAATAAGGAAGAGATACTGATTGCGGCCTTCCGGTACTCCGTAAAGGTGCTGCTGCAAAAAGTACAGAATGTTACGGCGCATGAGAAAACACCCAGGGGTATGCTTAAAGCCATTATCGAATTTTACCGGGATTATCCCTTGAATCCGGTTATCAAAGGCGGTTGTCCGATTCTCAATGCCATGGTCGATTCCGATAACACCAATCCCGTATTGAGAAAGCACGTTCAGGCGGCTATCGAGGAATTAATCCGCAGATTGCAGGTCATCGTTGCCGCGGCTATTCATAAAGGAGAGTTTAAAAAAGATGTGGATGCCCGGGAAGCGGCAATCATCATTTTTACAACCATAGAAGGAGGCGTCGCACTATCACGTAATTACGAGGATAATCACTTTATGGAAACCATGATCGATTTCCTTCACCAATACGTCGATCAAACGCTGTCTCGTTAAATTTTTTTACACCAAAAGAGACCGAACGGTCTGTTATTTAATAATAAAAGGCCCATCGGTATACATCATATCTATTCCATAAAATAAAAGGGGGAACCAATATGCGTAAAATTTTAGCAATCCTATTCAAATTAACGGAAGGGCTTGCGCCTTCGCTGGCGGGCAAATTGGCTGCATTCTTATTTTTCAAACCGCTTAATCGAAGGCCGCCGCATCGACAGCAGGTCGACTTAAACCGGGCCGAAACACAATTTATCCCTTTGCGGAATTTGCCTTATTATCATAATCCATCCGGGACATATACCTTATATCGCCGAGGCGCCGGACCGGCTGTTTTATTGGTTCACGGTTGGGGCGGCAACGCTCTTCAAATGGCGGTTTTGGTCGATGCCCTTGTCCAGGCCGGTTATGAGGCCATTACCTTTGATGCCTTCGCCCACGGAAAATCATCCGGTAAACGCACCAATATCATGGAGTTTGTTGCAATTATTAAAGATATCGAAAAGCGTACCGGCGGTTTGCAGGCTATAATTGCGCATTCTCTCGGAGGTATGGCAGCGGCGATGGCTGTCAAAAAAGGGGTGACGATCGGCAAGTTAATCACTATAAACGCGCCTGCCTCCATCGATTTTATTTTTAATGCCTTTGCGGCTCAGATCAATGTCTCGGAAAAATCCATGCAATATGTTGCCTGTCTTGTTGAACGGATAACCCGCACGCCTATAGATGAATTTTCTGCTCAACAGCTCATGTCCGACATTCAGACGCCGGGATTGATTATTCATGATAGACACGATAAAGAAGTTCCTGTGGATCAGGGCCGTTTATTACATGAAAACTGGGTAAACAGTCGATTGAAGGTAACTCATCTCCTTGGTCATCGACGTATTTTACGGGATCAAAAGACCATTTCCAATATCATCGAATATTTGAACACTCGGGTAAAACCGCAAGAAAATGGTTTACCGGTGGCTCTATGATCGCGTATCTCATTGAATCGTTATCATAAATCATTCAATTATTTTATAAGGAGGACTAATCATGACGAAGCGATTATTTTACATATTTGGCATCCTGAACTATCTGATAGTACTGGGATTGTTTCTGTATCTGGTGGGATTTGTTAACAATTGGATAGTGCCCAAATCCATAGATTCCGGGGAACCCGCCGGTCTTTTGCCATCCATAGCCTTTAATATGGTTTGGGTCGGTCTATTTGCCCTGCAACACAGCATTATGGCCCGCCCGGTATTCAAGAAACGATGGATGCGTATTATCCCGAAAGCGATTGAACGTAGCACCTATCTTTTATTCACCATTACGGCACTGGTATTAATGATATGGCTGTGGCAACCTATGCCGCAAATTGTATGGAAATTAACGAATCCATACATACAAATATCCCTCTGGATTTTTAATGGCTTGGGATGGCTTTTAATATTCATCTCTACGCGGTTGATCAACAGCGCCCATTTTTTCGGATTACAACAGGTGAAGGAACATATGCGGGACAAAACATTAACAGCCCCTCAATTTCAAACTCCGGGATTCTATCAATATACCCGTCATCCTATGATGCTCGGCTTTTTAATGGCGTTTTGGATTACTCCTGAGATGAGCATGGGGCGTCTGTTTTTTGCGCTCCTGATGACGATTTATATTATTTTAGGCGTACGGTATGAAGAAAAAGATTTAATCGGCCATTTCGGCAATCGTTATCGCGCCTACCGGCAGCAGGTATCCATGTTAATTCCCGGATTTAGAATTGGACTTAAAAGAAAAACACCTTCTGAAAAACCTTCTGCCCAAAGTCACTAAAAAAAAACCTATCCATTAAGGAGGCTTGTATTATGTTACATAAATCCAATCCAAATAACAGTATCACCAAGAATGACAACACGCCCACTGACAACATCGATGTGGCCTGGCGGCAGGACCCTCTTAGACAACGGTACACAACACATCCCGAGGAAGCGATAGTAACGGACTGGGCCCGAACTAATGGCAATTCTGTAAGTGATGCCTTTCACGGTTGGATCGATTTGGGAGAATCCACCGGCGGCGCTCATTTGCAATCCATGCCTGCATCGGTGAAAGAAGAAAATTATCATTACGGTATGGAGTGGCCTACCGGCATTCATCGGGCTATCGGCGGTGATCACGATTTGCCTAATCCGGGCAATTTACTGGCTGGAGCCCTGGCCACCTGTTTTGATTCCACCCTCAGGATGATCGCCAATCGCCTTGGCATTGTGATCGAATCCTTGTCGGTTACGGCTTCGGCAACCGCCGATACACGCGGAACGTTGGTGATTGATCGTGATGTACCGGTCGCCTTTCAAAACATGACGCTGGATATCCATATTAAACCCGCAGACGGCACTGATTCACAACTCGTAAAAAAGCTTTATGCGGCAGCGGAGTACAGTTGTGTTAACTTAAAAACCCTGCTATCGGGCGTGCCGGTGGATATCCGTTACCATACAGAAACCCGGTAAAAAAAATCCCGAAAGAGAGGCGTTGTAAAAAACGCCTCTCGGTGGGCTTTTTAGTCGTACAGTACAACCAACTGTTCTTGTTAAGATGATGTTAAACGTTATTCGTTTTCGCAGAAAGAGGTATTTTTATACACATTTTTAGATACAGAGAATTTAATGGCTATAAATAATAAAACGGCATTTTAAAACCCTGTTCTTTTTATTTAATTAATCCGAAACTTATAAGGTTTCAATCACCCGTCGTAATTTGTTACGGATAGTTTCTGCTACAGTGTTTAACTGCGGGTTGTCGATCGCCTGCATGGAGGCGATGGGATCGACGGCCGCAATTTCCACCTTACCGTTGTCGGCGTCCTGCACAATGACGTTACAGGGCAGCATAGCGCCGATTTTATCTTCCACTTCCAGGGCCTGGTGGGCGAATGGCGGATTGCACGCCCCCAGAATGCGATAATTGCGGAAATCCACATCCAGTTTTTGCTTCATCGTATTCTGTACATCGATTTCAGTGAGAATGCCAAAGCCTTCTTCTTTCAGAGCTGCGGTCACTTTATCGATGGCTTCGTTAAAATCCCATTCAAATGTTCTTGCAAAATAATAACTCATGATTCCTCCTTCTTAAAATATCTATTCTTTTTCCACTTTTAAGAACCGGGCGTTAATCGCCACGATTACCGTACTCAATGACATCAGTACGGCGCCCATGGCCGGGCTTAATATAATGCCATAAGTAAACAAGACGCCTGCGGCCAGCGGGATAGCAATGGCGTTGTATCCGGTGGCCCATGCTAAATTCTGCACCATTTTCCGATAAGTGGCTTTTGCCAGGGCGATGATGTCCACCGCATCCTGGGGATTACTGCGCACCAGCACGATATCGGCGGTTTCCACGGCCACATCGGTTCCGGCGCCGATGGCAATGCCTACGTCGGCCTGAGCCAGCGCCGGAGCGTCGTTGACGCCGTCCCCGGTCATAGCCACCGTTAAGCCGCGGGACTGTACTTCCTTAATTTTGTCTGCCTTTTGATCGGGAAGTACTTCGGCAAAGTAATCATCCAGTTCCAATTCTTTGGCCACATAGTCAGCAACCTGTTTGTTGTCGCCGGTGAGCATCAGGGCCTGTATGCCCATTTCTTTCAGGCGGGCGACAGCTGCTTTGGACTCCGGCCGGATGATATCCGCCAGGGCAATGGCGCCCTGTAAGTCGCCGTCCACCAGGACGAACACCACCGTCTTTCCCTGCGCATTCAGCTCGTCGATCTTGCCGTTCTGGAACTCGATGTTGTTTTCCCGCAGATAGCCCGGACTGACCACTTTAACTTCTTTCATTTCCACCTTCCCCTGGGCGCCCTTGCCCGGAATGGCCTTAAAGTCGGACATTTTCTTAAACTTGTCAACCGAGTTGACAATCCCTTTGGCAATGGGGTGTTCGGAGTGTTGTTCCACAGCAGCGGCATAAGCCAGTAACTCGGATTCTTTCAACTTACCGTCAAAGACGATGGCGTCGGTAACGCCAAATTCACCCTTGGTTAATGTGCCTGTTTTATCGAAGATGATGGCCTGTAAGTTACGCGCCGCTTCAAAAGCCGCCCGGTTGCGGATCAGCAAACCGTTGCGGGCTGAAATGGCTGTGGATACGGCGACCACCAGCGGAATCGCCAAACCTAAGGCGTGCGGACAGGTAATCACCATGACGGTAACGGTCCGTTCCAAAGCAAAGACAAAATCCTGATGGACAATGCCCAGCCAGACAAACATAGTAATGGCCCCCGCGGTGATGGCAATGATCGTCAGCCAGAAAGCTGCCCGGTTGGCCAGGTCCTGCGTTTTGGATTTACTGGCCTGGGCCTCCCGTACCAGATCGATCACCTGAGAAAGAAAGGAATCCTTTCCGGTCTTTTGCACTTCCACGGTGATGGAACCTTCACCGTTGATGGCACCGCCAATCACTTTGCCGCCTTCGGTTTTGGATACCGGTTTGGATTCCCCGGTAATCATCGCTTCATTAACCGAGCTTTGACCCTCCGTTACGTTGCCGTCGGCCGGTATCTTTTCGCCGGGTTTAATGAGCACCCGGTCTCCGGCGTGCAATTGATCGAGCGGCACATCCTGCACGCTGCCATCGTCCATCAGTTTATGAGCCTCGGAAGGCATAAGCCTGGCCAGCTCTTCCAACGCCCGCGAAGCGCCCATGACCGATTTCATTTCGATCCAGTGTCCCAACAGCATGATGTCGATAAGGGTGGCCAGCTCCCAGAAGAAGATTTTACCGGGCACGCCGAAAACCACGGCGCTGCTGTAAAAATAAGCCACAGCGATGGCCAGGGCGATTAAGGTCATCATCCCCGGATTTTTCTGCCTCAGTTCATCGATAAGCCCTGTCAAAAACGGCCAGCCGCCGTAGAAGAACACCATCGTTGAAACGATAAAATTGATGAACAAATCGCCTGAAAACCGTAAGGCATCGCCCAAGCCCAGAAAATTCTGGATCATGGGCGACAAAATCAGTACGGGAATGGTCAGAATCAGCGAAATCCAAAACCTTTTGCGAAAATCCGCGACCATTTGGGCGTGATGCCCGGCGTGATCATGTTGTTGATGACCGTTATGGTTATGCGATTCGTGATGATGGTTGTCCATTGTTTACACCTTTTTCTTGTTATCTACCTTTCAATGGTTCATTATTCTAATCAGATATATCTGGATATCCGTTAACGGAACAACGAAATTCCTATGTTGCGCCATGATACGCTTTTGTGGCGCTTAAATCAACTGTTAACTTTACGTAAACCTCCTTTGAGATATCTTAATCTGAACTTGTTTCACAATGCCCCCATGAATGGTCACATTGACTCAGTCTTCAACGACTCCGGTACGCCGCCGCTCTAATGCTCAACAATTCCATCACTCCAGTAATTCAATAATTCACCACTTTTTAGGTCTGCCTCAGTAAGAAAGACTAAAAGCACAAATATATCTATCCGTCTTCACGATAATAGCTCACGTTTCATCTTGTGGAACTCTTTCAAACTAATTTCACCGTTGGCATAACGTTTGTTTAAAATTTCCAATGAGGAATCTTTTGAAGGTTCACTATGATCGTGGGACCGGTTAAAATAATTCGCGATCCCCCAGAATAAACCAAGAATTAAGATGATCCAAAGCAACCATCCGAATCCCATTCCAAACCCATGCATGTTAACATTCCTTTCTATCTCGTTAAGTTGTTATTGTTCATACAACTTTAGTGCCAACAAAATGTTATGGTGTTAATTTTATGTTTTACATAAACTTACATATTTAAAAAGAAAATGGTGCCATGGTGGGTTGTAGAATATTCTACAATACATTAAAATTATTCTACAGGTATTTTTGATAGTGATTTGTCATTGGACCTGGGGCAGAACAAGAACGTTAAATTTTGTAGCTATTCATCATTTTAACAAAATAAACCGACAAGGATTTTATAAAATTAATTATTGGCAGCCGTTGATACTTCTGTTTTTATGCTAAATATTTACAATAAAAAAAACCTGCTACCAATCCATGGAGCAGGTTTTAAAAAGTCTTAATGGCTTGGATTAACTGATCAAAATAATAATCCATTTGAACAATTCACCAATTAATGTCCTTACTCAATTTAATCGCTGCTCATTAAGTTTGCATTTCTTCACTGCGTCTTAGATAGGCTATAATAGTACCCAGAGTCAGCAAAATCGTTCCAAACCACAATACATTCATAAAAGGCTTGCAGCTCACTTCCACCAATAAACGATCGGGGGTGGCAGCGGCCTGTTGGGTATCTTCTTTTAATCCATCAATATGCAGTAGAATCTGCTTTTCATCGGCGTTCAAATTTTCCAGACGAATTTGAACTTTGCCGGGATTAACCAGGTTTAGCTCAGCCGGATGGCTGTGGCGCTGTCCATTTTCCATAACCAGGGCGGGAGTGGCCGTATATTCTTTGCCATCTTTTCGCAATACCAGTTTAGCTCCAATCTGGAAAGCCTGGCGGTTTTCATGGCTGGACATATCGAAGGCTAAAAATTCAACCTCGTAGTCCCCGAACGCGCGGGTTTGGCCTTTGGTCAAGACCAGATGGTTTTCTTCGGAATGGGTATTAGCCACTTGTTTCTGCAGCGGTGAAATATATAAATCGGTAAACACACCACGTTTGACATGCGGTTCGCGCATTTCGCTGCGCGTATAATTGTTATGATATAAACGTGGTTTTGCTTTGAAGGTATTATTTCCCTGCTGTACATCGATGATCATTCCGTTTTTGCCGTCCGGGCGATTAAAATCCTGGCGGTATTTCAGCTGCATACCCATGACTTCAACTTCCTGACCGCGGGGCAGCATTACGCGTTGTTCGCGGGAAAATGTTCCGGAAATGACGATACCGACAAACATAATACCCAGACCAACATGAGAGACGGAAGCGGCTACTCCCCGCCATCCGCGGCGCCATTTTTGTATGCCGACCAGAAGATTACTGGTTAAACCGAATGCAGCACCACCGATAAAAAGCAACATAGCCAATCCGCCCAGTCCCTGAAACAGAGAAATCAGCATGGTCCCGATACCAACGAAGGCGGAAATTAACACGCGCTTCAATACTAAGTTTATCGCTTCTTTTTTCCAGTTCAAATACGGCGCTATCCCCAGCAATAAAGCCATGATGATGCCAAGCGGCAGATTAACGCGGTTATAAAAACTAATATCGACCTGCGAAGCCTGGCCAACGATTCCGGATAAGATGGGCGAAGATGTGCCGATTAATGTTAAAAAGGCGGAAACCAGCAGTAACCATACGGTGGCCACCAGGGTATTTTCCTTGGTTAATGAGCTGTAATCGATTTTCGCATAGGGAATGGTTCGGCCCCGATACAATAACAATCCAATGCCAAAGAAAATGGTGATCACTTGATATATAATTAAATAACCGTTAATACCCAGATTGGTGAAGGAATGCACCGAAAAATCCGCCAGTACACCGGAGCGGGTTAAGAAGGTGGCATATAATACCAGCACAAAAGAAACGATGGTGAGTGTAAGGCTGGTTTTGTGCAAAGCGTTATTGCGCCGCGTAACGATCAGGCTGTGAAATAGAGCCAATACCGCCAGCCAGGCTATCAGAGAAGAATTTTCCACCGGGTCCCAGCCCCAGTAGCCGCCCCATCCCAAAACTTCGTAAGCCCAGAAGGCGCCAATAATAATGCCGGCACCTAACGTGACGGATGCAAACAACGTCCACGGAAAGGCAATGGGTACCCATTTTTTGAAATCACCTTTTATGAGTGCGGCGATGGCAATAACAAAAGGCAGGGTAACGGCAGCGTAACCCAGAAAGAGTATAGGGGGATGGATAACCATCCAGAAATTCTGAAGGAGGGGATTGAGTCCGGCTCCTTGCGGAGGGGTTTGGGCCATTAATTTAAAGGGGCTCGCTTTAATCAACAAAAGCAGAAAGGCAATATTAACAATATTCAAAAAGACCATGGACCACGATTCAAATTGTCGCGCCGTACGTATCAGAAAAAGGCCCATAATTGCCAGCATCAAGGTCCAAAAAAGAAAGGAGCCTTCCTGGCCGGCCCAGAAGGCGGAAGTAAGGAGGCCGATATTTAAATCGCTGGATGAGTAGCGATAAACATACTCGAATTGGAACTGATGACTAAAGATCAGATACCATAGATAAACGGAAGCCACACCCACCATAACGGTCATAACGTAATACATCTTGCGGGCCAGTCGACGGTAAAAATCCACTTGTTCATTTGCTTTCTTTTGTTTGCTCTTGGACCCATCTTTGATGCGGGTGGAACTGTAATAAAAAATGGCGGATAATAATGCCGCTAACAAGGCAATGTATATGGAAAAAGAACCTAACATCAATTCATCCTCTCAAATGATAATTTTTGAATACCGAATTTCAATTAAAAGATTCGTAATCTAACCAATTTTGGACGAGGGGGAAAATAAATCGATTCGATCCCTCTAATTTTTTGCATTCGGGTTATTTTGAATCCACATAAATGCAGACCACAATGTTTCGCAATCGAAAAGCAACCGATTATTTCAGTCGTTTGTACATTTTTTCGAATGCTTAAGTTTCATCTAGTTTTTGCGGTTTCTGCTCGTTTTCGATTTCTTCATGATTGTACGCCGGTAGTTTATTTAACTGACGGATTTTCCAAAGATAGTAAATAGCCGGTATGACGATCAGGGTTAATAAGGTGGACGATACCAGCCCTCCGACCATGGGCGCGGCGATGCGCTTCATCGTTTGTGATCCGGCACCAACGCCCCATAAAATGGGCATTAAACCGATCATGGTGGTAAATACGGTCATCAATTTGGGGCGCACGCGTTCAACGGCCCCCTCAATGACCACCGAATGCAGATGACTCACGGATTTTAACCGGCCGGAATTTTTCCATTCCTTAAATACATTATCCAGGTAAACCAGCATAACCACACCCGTTTCAGCGGCCAGGCCGGCCAGCGCAATAAAACCCACACCGACCGCCACACTGAAGTTATAACCCAACAGATAAATGAACCAAACCCCGCCGATCAGTGCAAAAGGCAGCGAAAGCATAACAATAAAGCTCTCGGTAAAATTCTTAAAATTGAAATACAGCAACAGCAAAATAATGACCAGGGTGATGGGCACTACAATCTGCAGCCGTTTTTCGGCACGTTTCATGTACTCGTATTGACCTGACCAGAGGACGTTGTATCCTTCGGGGAAATCCACTTCGTTTTCCACTACTTTTTTGGCGTTCTGCACATAGGTTCCCACATCGATATCGCGTAAGTCCACATACAACCAGGCGGTACGCCGGGCGTTTTCGCTTTTGATTACCGGAGGACCTTTAGTGATTTCGATATCAGCAACATGGCTGATAGGTATCTGTGCCCCGCTTGGGGTGGATATCAATACCCTCTTCAGAGCACTGATATTATCACGTAATTCCCGGCTGTAGCGCACATTAACGGGATAGCGTTCCAGGCCCTCCACGGTTTGCGTAACATTCATTCCCCCCACGGCAGACATAATCACATCCTGAACATCATTGACGGTTAATCCGTAACGGGCGGCTTTCTGCCGGTTAATATTGAAATCAAGGAAATTTCCACCGACCGTTTTATCGGGAAACACACTGAGTGTGCCGTCCACATCTTTCAGAGCGGCCGATATTTTCTGTCCCAGATCGGATAATGTTTGCAAATCCGGTCCCATAATTTTGATACCAACCGGGGTCTTGATACCGGTTGATAGCATATCAATGCGGGTTTTGATGGGCATGGTCCAGGCGTTGGTCAGGCCGGGGAATTGAATGGAAGCATCCAGCTCCTGTATCAATTTGTCCATAGTAATGCCCTCGCGCCATTCGTCTTTCGGTTTAAGCATGATGGTCGTTTCGATCATCGATAACGGTGCCGGATCGGTGGCGGTTTCGGCCCGCCCGATTTTGCCGAACACATGATCGACCTCCGGAAAACTTTTAATAATTTTATCCGTCTGCTGCAGCAACTCCTTGGCCTTGGTTATACTGATACCCGGATCGGTCGTGGGCATGTACAGCAAATCACCTTCGTTAAGTGGCGGCATAAACTCCGAACCGATTCTCTGCAGGGGTATAAGGGTGACCAGCAAAAGGACCACAGCAAGGAGGATGGTCAGCCAGCGAAACCGTAAAACCCAGTGAATCATCGGTCGGTAGATGCGGATCAAAAACCGGCTGATGGGATTCTGCCGCTCCGATCGGATTTTTCCCCGTACAAAGAATCCCATCAGGACGGGCGTAATGGTGATGGCCAAAAAGGCTGCCGCCGCCATGGCATATGTTTTGGTAAAGGCTAACGGCTTGAACAGACGGCCTTCCTGAGCCTGCAACGTAAAGACCGGCAAAAACGATAAGGTTATAATGAGTAATGAATAAAAC
>WJIP01000063.1 GCA_014730185.1 Caldithrix sp.
AAGGGCACATCCAACATGGTTAATTTGGATACAATAAACGTCGTACCCCAAAACAAGGTTACCGAAAGTAATCCTAAATCTGCTTTGAATTTTGATATTGCCACTTTTATATTATCCATTCATATTGATTGGATTATATTATAAAAAAAATAATTTAATAAAACAAAAAACAGGAATAAAAATAAACAGACAGGATGTGCATAATTATGGCAGTTAACGTTAAACATGTATATTTGGATAATCCTCAACCTCGTCTTATCCGGGAAGCGGCGGATATACTCAAGGCCGGAGGAATTGTAGTTTATCCAACGGATACGATTTACGGTTTGGGTGCCGATTTATTCAATAAAGAGGCCATGAACCGAATTTTCAAAATAAAAAAAACGTCCAATCATAAATTATTAAGTTTTGTTTGTCCTGACCTGAAGGATATTTCAGAGTGGGCGCTGGTGCCCGATTACGCCTATCGGGTAATGAAACGGGTAACACCCGGTCCTTACACATTTGTTTTACAGGCCACGAAGAAAGTGCCCAAGCTGCTTTTGCAAAAACGGAAAACCGTGGGCATTCGTATTCCGGACTCCAAGGTAACCATAAAGTTGATCGAAGCGCTGGGCAGGCCCATTCTCAGCACCAGTGTACCGCAGGGTACGGATGGTTACTACACCAATCCGGAGGAAATTGCCGATATGTATAAACATGATATCGATTTAATCCTGGATGCCGGTAAAATGTTTAATCAACCGTCCACTATTGTCGATCTTTCCAGTAATGAGCCTGCAATTTTGCGCGAAGGTTCCGGCCCGATTGATCAATTGGCTTATTGATGGACGTTTAGGTTGAAGGCACTTTAGGTATATTGGATTAAAAAAAAGTTTTGAATTACCAACCGTTAATCAATGATAAATTGTTGGACAGCCATGTCGGCAATTTGTTGCCCGATACTTATTGAAGCTGTGGCGGCCGGTGAGGGCGCGTTGAGCACATGAATCATGCGGTCATTCTGCACAATGTGAAAATCATCCACCAGATTACCATGCGCATCCAGCGCCTGAGCCCGCACACCGGCGCCTCCCGGCTTAATATCTTCTTCCTGGATTTCCGGAATCAGTTTTTGTAATGCCTTTACAAATGCGGCCTTGTTAAAAGAACGGTAAAACTCACCTAAGCCCGTACGCATATATTTACCGGCCAGTTTCCAGAACCCGCCATAACTAATCGTCTCGAAGGTATCTTGGACCGAAAAACTTAACTTGTGGTAACCTTCCCGTTTAAAAGCCAGTACAGCGTTTGGACCGGCCTCTACGCCTCCGTGAATCATACGGGTAAAATGTACGCCGAGAAAGGGAAATGCGGGATCGGGGACGGGATAAATCAGATTTTTGACCAGATGGTGTTTGTCTTCGATCAGTTCATAATACTCACCCCGGAATGGTACGATGCGCACCCCTGGATTGATGCCTGCTTTTCTGGCCATGCGATCGGATTGTAACCCGCCGCAATTGATCAGGTTTTTTGTGTGCAAAGCCCCCTGATTGGTTTCCAGGATCAAACCATCCGCATTGCTTTGTAAATTAAGAAATCGACAACCGGTTAAAACATCGTGACCCATAGCTTTGGTCTCACTGGCGAAGGTCTCGGTAACCTTGATAAAATCAACGATACCGGTCTGTGGTACAAATAAGCCCGCCACCCCTTGCACATGCGGTTCATATTCTTTTAATTCTTGTTCACCCAAATCCTTTAATTCATTCAAACCGTTCGCAATACCGCGCTCTTTCAAATTCTTGAGCAATGGTATTTCTTTTTGATGGGTGGCCACAACCAGTTTACCGCAACGATCGTGGGCGATATTGTGTTGCTCACAGAAGGTGTACAAAGCCTCCCTGCCCTTAACACTGTTTCGGGCTTTGAGCGAACCTGGTTTGTAATAGAGACCTGAATGGATAACCCCGCTGTTATTCCCTGTTTGGTGTGCTGCCAGATGGTCTTCTGCTTCAATAATGGCTAGTCTGATTTTTCGTTTTGCCAAAGCATAAGCCGTTGCCGTGCCTACAATTCCGCCGCCAATAATGATAATGTCGTAAGGTTTCAAAACTCTAACTCGTTCGTTGGTCGTATTCAGGCCGTTGCTTTTTTCTGATGATCTAAAAGTTTATTCACTTCTTTTAGGGTCATCACTTCAATCTGTTCATCATCCTGGTATCTTAGTGCTATTTCTTCTTTAAAAATATCTATTTTTTCCACCACAGCCGGCCCGTTATGGGTTTGGATTTCCGTATCCAATGGCGGGTATTTTTTAAGGTTTTCTTCGTAGAATGGTTTTTCGAACAGCAGGCAACATTTGAGACGTCCGCAAGAACCTGTCAATTTGCATGGATTGAGCTGCAATAACTGATCTTTGGCATATTGAGTAACGATCGGTTCAAAATTATTTATAAAGGATGTACAACATAACGTATTTCCGCAAACACCCAGACCGCCCAGACGTCGCGCCTCATCGCGAACCCCGATTTGACGCAGTTCGATACGTGTTCTGTATTTGGATGCCAAGTCACGGACGAGCTGCCGAAAATCAACGCGTTTGTCGCTGGTGAAATAAAAAGTAAGCTTATTCTGGTCGTATTGATATTCCACATCTACCAACTTCATGCACAAACCGTGCTTTTTTATTTTCTCCCGGGCAATATAGAAGGCGTTCTCCTCCTTGTTCCGGTTTTCATCCAGCTTTTTCATATCATCATCACTGGCTTTACGGACTACATTTTTGGGAGTTCCCTTTATCTGATGAAGGGCCACAATCCGGCCGATTTTATTGACCATCCCCATATCAACCCCTTTATCCGCCTCTACAATAACAAAGTCGCCGGGCTTTACTTTAATATCTTTCGGATTGAAATAGGGAATGCGTTTATTACCTTTAAAAGATATCTCCACAATTTCCGGTGTCATTACACCTCCTTTTGTATCTTGTCTCTAATGAGCTCGTTTTTCATGTTTATTGCCATATTTGTTAAGCTAAGAGAGGGATGGGCGTTATGGTCTATATCAAAATAGCTTTTTTCTACCCATCCAACTAATTGCTCAAAATCCGAATCTCTGTAATGAGTGGTAAATCCTTCTATGGATTCTTCATAATCGGAGTTAATTAATTGCTGTTTGTCCGTTATGATATCATAATGAATGACATCACGGAACCATAGCATTAACAACTCTAAAACTTCCAGCACATAATTTTTGTCCCGTTTTTGGGTTAAATCATCGATAACCGAGGCAATTTTTACTATATCTCTGGATGCAATAGCCCGTAAAAATTTATAGGCCTGCTCCCGGCGCTGGTTATAGTCGGTTTGCAATAATTTAAATACACGTTTGACATTATTCTGGGCAATACGTATAAGGGGCAAAATATCATCTTCGCTTTGAATATACTGTTCAACAATGGTTTTAACCTGATCATCGGTAAATCTTGGAAAATAAATGGGTTGACAGCGGGAAAGTATGGTGTTCATGAGCTGGTATTTATCCTCCGTGACGAGAATAATCAACAAGTTGCCTGGGGGTTCTTCCAGAAGTTTCAAAAAGGAGTTGGCCGCTTCTCTGGAAAAGTATTCCGCTCCGCTGATAATGAACACCCGTTTTCGTGCTTCAAACGAAGCATATTTGGCTTCGTTTTTAAGTTCCCGAATGGCTTCGATAGCGATATTTTTATTGCCTTCTATTTCCATATCGGCATAAGGATTTTGCGCTTTTTGTTTGATAAGATGTTGCACCTCGTCCGACTTCAAAGAGCTCATACCTGGAAACACAAAACGTATATCGGGATGCTGGATTTTGCCGATTTTTTGGCAGGCAGGACAGTTATAACACGGTATCTCGCCTTCGGATTCACAATTCAGGTATTTGGCCAGTTCAAGGGCAAAGGCTTCTTTACCCGTACCCTGCGGCCCAAAAAAGACATAGGCATGCGCCAGCCGTTCTCTCGCTATGCTGTGAAGGAAAAATTCTTTGATTTTATGTTGAACAACCGTACGGTTGAATGCGTTCATTGCGTATATATAATTAATGTAATGCGATTGTTTTTAACAGTAATATACCAAAAAAAAGGCTTCGTTCAAAACGCAAGATTAAATTATTTTAACCGTCTAATTGTGATATAAACGTGATTGATAAAAACGAATAAATACTGTATGTTTTGATTTTAATGAAATCATGTTCAGCTACCATCTATGGAATACATTAAAGAAAATAAAGTTTTAGGGATTGCTCTTCTTCTCTCTCTGCTGTTGCATGTTTTGTTTTTCATGTTCAGTGATTTTCAAAACTGGCTTCAATGGGACTGGCAGGAAACGACCCGGCCTCAGGAAGTCACCATTACATTTGCCGAAAATCAGGAAGAGAAACAACAAAAACAATGGGAAATTGTACAAAACGAAAATTTTAATGAGCAGATCCCTGAGGAATCCGATCTTTTATCCGACCGCAATTCGGAAGCCCGCAATACCCGGCAAACGGAGCGAACTTCTGATCAACCCTATTCAGTGGGTAATCAACAATATGAAAATTTGTCGGCTCCAAACAATCAACCCAATTTTTTTGAACAACAAACACAAAAATTCAGCCGGGAAGCATTAATCGGTGAAAGCGAACAAGAACCGCGGGAGACTCAGAAAAATGAACCTAAATCTGCACAACGTAAAACCTCAGCGCAGAGCGGATCGGGCAGCCCGCAACGTTTTGACCAGAGGGAGTTCTCTACCGATGAACTGGGCGGCCTTACTTTAAGTACCTATCAGTGGAATTGGGCTCCTTATGTTAATGCATTGAAAAATAAACTATTTCAGGTCTGGTACTTTCCCACTGCCTATCCTTTGGGCCTGATATCAGGGGCTACTGTTATAATTTTTACGATCTCCCGTGAAGGTAAGTTGACCGATTTGCAGGTTGTTGATCATCGCGGACATGAATCGCTCAGAGAATCCAGTGTAAACGCTATACGGGCACTGTTTCCATTTAAGCCATTACCGCAAGATTTCCCGGAAAAAGCCCTCAGCATTCGGGCCTTGCTTGAATACCAAGATTTGAAACAAAGGAGATAAACGTATGTTGGAACTGATCGAACGGGGCGGTATTATGATGTATCCGCTGATGCTTGCTTCACTCATCGCTTTGGCTTTCGTCATAGAACGAGCGATCGCCCTTCGTAAACGGAAAATTTTAATACCCGAAATCTTATCCGTCGTAACCCATTTTAAAACCGAGCGGGATATTGAACTGGCCCGCGAAATTTGCAATAAATATCATGGGCCCTTATCCAATGTTATTTACATAGGTTTGCAAAACTATAATCTGCAGCATCATGAAATCAAAGAAATCCTGGAAGATCAGGGCCGCCAGGAAGTACGCAAGCTGGAAAGGGGGTTGGTCGTGCTGGAAACCATCGCCGCCATCGCCCCCCTGATGGGTTTACTGGGTACTGTATTGGGAATGGTCGAGGTTTTTTCGGTGATCAAAGATCAGGGTATTGGCCAGACCGCCGCCCTGTCCGGGGGTATATCCGAAGCATTGCTGACAACGGTTACAGGCTTGTTCATTGGTATTCCGGTTCTGATTGCTTTTAACTATTTCAGCAGTAAATCCCAAGGACTTATTCTGGATATTGAAAACTATTCCAATCAACTCGTGCAAAAAATTGTTCATCTAAAAACCGGAACGGATCAACAATGAAATTAACAACCAAACAAAAACGTAAAGTAAATGTCAACCTGACATCGCTCATCGACGTTTTGTTTTTATTAATTATTTTCTTTACTGTATCTTCTACGTTTGTGGAACAGCCCGGAATCGAACTGGACTTGCCGGAAGCTGAAAGCAGTGAGGGCCATACCACTCAAAAAATTATTATTTATGTGGATACCGATGAAAATATTTTCCTGAACAAAGAAATGACGTCACTGAATAATCTGGCTAATCAGGTAAAAAAACTATCGGAACAAAAACAGAAAAGCAAGGGCATTGTGCTAAAAGCCGATGCCGGTGTGCGGCATGGACTCATTATCAGAATTATGGATTTACTTCGTCAAAAAGGTATATATAAGATTATTGTGTCCACAGAAAAATTTGAATAACAGAACGAGCCAAGGGAAGCATTAATCGGTGGATCATTCCTGCCAAACATGTTATTGGATTCAGGATTAAACTTAAATAATTCTGTGCTGAGCTTGTAATGTGTCCTTTGGATCAGACGGCCACATTTACCCGATCAAGCCTCAAAAATATTTATTATAGAAGTATTCTCCCAATAAAACGTGCTTTTGTTTTGCATTTTTTTATATATTCTCATAGAATAAGAATTAAATAAATGATGATTTCCCTTTAATTGAACAGAACTCTATTCGAATACAACGATGGCAAAAACAAAAAAGATATATTTTGCATTACTCGGTTTTGGCAAACTAGGCACTGGATTTTATCGCGTATGGCAACAAAAAAGGGAAAGCATTAAAGAAGAAACCGGATTTGACCTTGAATTAAAGTACATCTTGGTCAAAAATATAAATCTAAAACGCAAAGGCGATTTTGATTCCAGCTTATTAACCGACCGCTTCGAAGACATCGCAGAAGATAAAAATTTAAAAATTGCTGTTGATGCCATTGGAGGTATAGAACCGACTTTTTCCATCGTCAAACATTTGATGGCCAAAAAGATTCACCTGGTTTCGGCCAATCGGTCCATGCTGGCCTCTAAAATGCTGGAGCTTATTAAACTGGCCAATACACAGGGGCTGTATGTTATGCCGGAACCTTCTCTGGGCGGTGGTGTACCAATTATCAGTGCTCTGCAAAGAGATTTAGTTGCCAACCGTATCCAGTCTATTATTGGGATCTTGAGCGGCACCTCCAACTATATTATTTCGGAAATGACCAAAAATAATATATCCCTCAGAGATGTGCTAAAATATCCGGCCATCCAAAAGATGGGAGAATCCATATCCATCATCGACTACGAGGGTACGGATGCAGCCCAGAAAGTTGCCATTTTAGCAGCTGCTGCCTTCGGTATTAAGGTAGATTTTTTACATTTGCACGCCGAGGGAATTTCCGACATAACGCCATTTGATGTAACCTCTGCCCGTCAATTCGGCTATGAATTTAAATTGCTGGCTATTATTAAAAATCATGAGGACAAGCTGGAAATACGCGTTCATCCGACACTTATACCCATCAATCATCCCCTGACTCTGGTTCACGGCGAATATAACGCTTATTTTATAGAAACGGACCTGCTCGGCAGTTATATGCTATCCGGACGCGGTGTGGGTATCGAAGCAACCAGCAGCATAATTTTAAGAGACATTGTGGCCATTGCCGATTCATTGTGGAAAAGCGCCCGTAAGGATCACTACCAGATTTCGGCCTCCACAAAAACGATCATGCCGATGGAAGAAATCCATACTTCTTCCTATATTCGATTTCCCTGCTTGGATAAACCGGGGGTAATCGGTGAAATTACCACGATATTTGGCTATCATGATATCAACATTGCATCCGCTCACGCTCAGGTAGATCCCAACTCCAGTGACGAGATCGGTTACGTACATATTTTAGTTGACAGAGCTCTGGAACATGATATAAACAGCGCTTTAAAGGATGTTGAGCAACTGAATCTGTTACGGGGTAAAATTAAATATTTCAGAATACTATAGGAGCTATCCGTAATATGCTTAAAACCAGCGACGGACAAGAAATGACTCCAACCAAAATTATCGGAGTTGGCAGGAATTATGCGGAGCATATCAAAGAAATGCAATCGGAAACGACCAGTAAACCCGTTTTGTTTATTAAACCGCCAACGTCAATAACCGATATCAACCAACCCATTAAAATTCCCCAAAACGCCGGTTCTGTTCATCATGAAGTGGAATTAGCTGTTTGCATTGGTAAAACGGTAGCCAATGCGACTTTAGATTTGGCGGATCAGTACATTGCCGGCTATGGCCTGGCTTTAGATCTCACCCTCAGGGATATACAGAAAGAAGCTAAACATAATGGACTACCCTGGGCCGTTGCAAAAGGCTTTGACAATGCCTGTCCTATATCCGACATTATTCCGGTATCAAAGGCACCTGATGTAAACAACTGCCATATCCGGTTATCTGTAAACGGATCATTGCGCCAAGAAGGCCATACCAGCCAAATGATCTTTAAAATCCCGGCTTTAATTCATTATATTAGTCAATTTTTTACACTCCTTCCGGGCGATCTTATATTGACCGGTACACCTTCCGGTGTGGGCCCTCTGCACTCCGGAGACCTGATTGATGCCTCCATTGAAAATTTAATCCATATTCAAACAAAAATAGTGTAAAAAGATTATGACGCACCCTAAAAAACCAAAAGCTGCAAACGATATAAATTATTTATTGGATATTATGCAAAGGCTTCGGAAAGAATGTCCATGGGATGCCAAACAAACCCACCAATCCTTAAAACAATATTTACTGGAAGAAGCTTATGAAGTGCTGGAATCCATCGATGACCAATCCTGGGAAGATTTACGTTCCGAGTTAGGGGATTTACTTCTGCAAGTGGTATTTCATTCTCAGATTGCCACTGAGCATAAACGGTTTACCTTCGAGGATGTTGTAAAGAGCATTTCAGAAAAACTGGTCAAACGGCATCCCCATGTTTTTGCCGAACACCCCGAAACCGATGCCCGTACCGTTCAGAATAACTGGGAACACTCAAAAATAAAAGAGGAGGGCCGACACTCTGTTTTAGATGGAATTCCCGGTCAGGCCCCTGCTTTGCTGCAGGCCCAGCGCATGCAGGAAAAAGCCGCTACGGTAGGTTTCGACTGGAAACACCATGCGCCTGTCCTGGAAAAAATTGAAGAGGAAATCGGTGAACTTAAAGCCGCTCTTCAAAAAAATAATCCGGAAGAAACTAAAAATGAGTATGGAGAT
Source organism: Caldithrix sp. (assembly GCA_014730185.1). Classification (GTDB taxonomy): domain Bacteria; phylum Calditrichota; class Calditrichia; order Calditrichales; family Calditrichaceae; genus WJIP01. The sequence goes on from WJIP01000063.1 coordinate 8,967, forward strand.
TTGATGTTCAGTATGGTAAATTTGGCCCGTTTTCTGCAAATTAATGCCGAAGATGCTCTGCGAGGTACAAATCATAAATTTGCCCGTCGATTTAAATATATCGAACAGCAATATCAAAACAGTCCCGATGCCATGCGACGTTCATCTCTTGATGAAATGGATCGGCATTGGGAAAACGCTAAAAATATTGATGAAAATAATGACACATCCCATTGAAAATTATCTCAGATTTATCAATCCCGCTGAAACGATCGATGAACTACACAAACTATCAGCAAAATTCATGGTAGAAAATAAACTGGTAAACAAATGCGTAGTTATCAACCATAGAACCGATCCACGGCCATTCGAAATCATAACACAATTTTGGCCCGACTTTGATTTACAAACCTGGCGTGATGATTTTGCCAGGTTTTCCAAAAATGTGGACACATTGTCCGCCATATCAACAAAAAATTATGTCCACTACTTCTTACAAAAACCATCCTCCTTTGGGAGCCACCCGTTCTTGGTCTGCGATACCAAACCATCCACAGATATTGAACCGCTGCTCAGTATTTGGGCTAATATCATACGGGTCTTAAAAAAACAGGAAAAACAGATCAAACAATATTGCATGGAAGAAAAATCACACTGGATATCCCAGTTACTGCACGACGTTGAATCGCTCATACATATAGCGGAACGATATACCGC
>WJIP01000064.1 GCA_014730185.1 Caldithrix sp.
CTTTCCTTCATCGAGATTAATCATTTTCCAGGATAGGTCCCTGGTACCCATGGGCCAGGTGATCATCAGATTGTCTTCGGTTTCGATCATGTTGCCATCCGATTCGATTCGATAATCTTCATCTTTTACCATCATCAGTACAATCTCTTCTTTATGGATGGTGAGTGACATTTCGTTGTTACCGTAATTGCTGAAGATACCATCTACGGCGGCATTGAGCTTGTCGCCCTCTTTAAACAATTCGATGTTTTTAACATAGATCCCTTCTTCCACATAATCCAGCAGCACCGCGTCGCTTTCGATCATTTCGACCAGGTCATTGAAATCGCTGCGCTGTTTTTCCATGGTCGAATCGGTGCTGGCCAGTCCGTGATAAGTAATTTTTATGTTACCCATTGAATAATTCTCATTGAATTCCACCCTGAACCCGATGGATTCATAAGTCAGGCAGCTCTGCAAGAGCAAGAGCGGTACGATTACAAAAAATTTTAAATAGTTCATGCCTGTATACTCCTTTTTATTTTGTCATCATTCAGTAAATTAAGAAGTTCCTGCAGGGTAACTTCGGGATTCTGATATTTATATTTTTCAAGCAGACCGGATATACGTGTTAACGATCCGATGTCCAGTACAATGGTGGTTTGCGGGTTGAGCCGCACAGAGAAGCGGTCGGTGACATTCTGACCCGGCTGACTTTTTGCAAAGAAACTTTCCTCCCGCCCGGTTAATTTTTTTATTTTTTTCTGAAGCAGCGTCAGGTCAATCCGGTCATCACTGAACTGCTGCAATTTCTTCGCGTCGGCAAGGATGCTTTGTATTGCAGGCCAGTCTTCGCTACGGAGCAGGGTGTTGAAATGCAGTGCCTCACTTTGCTGTTCGAGCGACGACGGGCTATCAAAAAATATCAAAGCTGATGAAATGACCAGGATCAGCAATGCTGCCGCGGCTGCGATATAATAGGGCACTTTTTTTCTGCTGACTTGTTTTCGCGACCCGATCTTCGGTTTGAGATCATCTAAAAAACGGTCACTCGAAAATTCCGCATTATGCGGCCCGACCAGTTCCTTTTCCAGATTATACTGCAATTTTAAGTTGAACAGATACTGTTCCCGGCAGGATGGACAGTCTCTCAGATGACCGATTATTGTCAATCGTTTTTCAGCACTGAGCTCCTTTTGAATCAGCGCCGGAATATATTCGGTAATGGTATTACACTTCATAGAGTTGCTCCTCGGTTATTTGGTAGCGCGTACGCAGCAAATGGCGTATGTTTTTACGGGCCAGATGCAGATTGCTGCGCAGATTGGAAACGGGCCGATTCAGAATGCGGGCGATTTCCGCAAAATCAAATCCTTCCACATCCCGGAGCAGGAAAACCGCGCGCTGTTTCGGTTTTAACGACTGCGCGCATTTGATGATTAGCTCGTACAGTTCGTTCGATGGTATCATTATTCCGGTCTCGAACGGATAGCTTTCTACGTCATCAAAGCGCTGCGGTCTTGTCCGGCGCAGATAATCGATGGCTGCATTCATGGCAGCGCGATAAAGATAAGTAAACACGTTTGTCTCCCGATCAATTTTGATCTGCTTCGTCCACAGTCGCAAAAAGACATCCTGGGCCAGATCGTACGCGTTTTCCCGGTTTCCGGTCATTTTATAAATAATTGAAATCACCGGTTCCTGATACCGCCGTACGATGGATTCGAACGATTCCTGATTCATCAACGCTCCGCATTTCGTTATTCATAAGGTTATACGAATAAAATGGAAAAGCATCAAGTTTTTAATGGACCAGAGAGATGTTTTTCAGGATTTCATAAATACTAATGGAAGGGTTTAGGTACGAAGGGAAAACAGACTATAGTTCCCGGAGATCGCACCAGGATAATACTGTGTGGCAATAAATGTATCATTTTGTCATTGCGAGGGAGCGCAGAGCCCGAAGCAACCTTTTCCCGGAGAAAACTGCTTAGCCGTTGCTCCCCGCCATGACTACATAGATTCAATTACTTTGTGAACAGCATTTTTTTAACAACGCTGCGTTCCGTGCCCTCAAAACGATAAAAATATGTTCCCGCGGCAACAGTGGCTCCGCCGGCCGTGGTGCCGTTCCACTGCACCGAATAACTTCCCGGCGCTAAATTTGCATCAACCAGTGTATGGATCAGCTTCCCCTGAATATTGTAAATTTTCAGGCTGACGGATTGCTGTTTATCAACTGAAAACGAGATTGCTGTACGGGGATTGAAAGGATTCGGATAATTATCATTCAGCCGAAAATCAAACACCGTGCCGGCCGGATCATCAATCGCCGTGGTAATCAGGCCATCGATTGTATTCTGAATGGCATTAATGTTGACACCGGAGCTTGAGTATTGGATGATACCGTCTTTATCAATCACCATACTATGATCATGACTGATACCGTAGTTGCTCTGGACGCCGGAGCCGTTAAGAAGTAATGGATATTCTAATGACGGATTGGTACCGGCTTTAAAACTTTGCACCTGAGCGCTGTTGCCGTTCCAGCAATCAATACCCAATACCGCCACATCATCTCTGGAGTATTTTTCATAGACTCCTGTCTGCGTGCCGCCGCCGGCGGACAGGCAGGACGGTCAGTTATAACCGAACCAAAAAATATAAACAATTTTTCCCTGATAATCTCCCAGACTTACGGTCGATCCGTCAAGGGCGGTTAGCGTAAAAGCCGGCGCTTCATCACCGACATCGACTGCACCGGCAAAGCCGATCATCGTCAGCATTAAAATTGGCAAGATTAATTTTTTCATGACGCCTCCTGATTGTATTTATAAAATACTGTTTATTCTGACTTCAAGCCCCTTAAACGGCAGAACTTCGTAGCATATTCCGCCACTGCAGGCGTTGCCCCCACGGCGTTTGCCGTAAAACACCTGAACCATATGATCCTGATTCACCTGATAATTCACAAAGAATCCCGGCCAGGCTGCGAAGTTATATTCATCAAAATCGAGCAGTGTATTGGTTTCCAGGGGATCGTTGGAAACTTCAACCGTCATGCCGACTGTCAGATCCGGAGCCCGGGAAACCGACAGACCGGTAAGGGCGTTGGTCGCTCCGTGATCGAGTTCCGGAGCGCTGCTGTACGTCCGTTCAAACTGCTGCAACTCCAGATTAAAATAACCGGACCACAGATTAAAAAGCTGCTGCTCTATCGAAAAACCGGTGGTAAAGCGGTTCTTAACCGAAATAACCTCATCCTGGGAAAAATCAATAAAGGGTTTAAACTGGGTGCGTTCGGAAAAATAGAGATTCAGATCGGCAAAAAATTCATAAAATAGTTTATCATCGGTGAACGTCTGATTTTCCGCCGCAGAAACATTGAAAGTGGCCGTATTCAGGGATCCGATATTTACAATCGATTCCAGTTGAAAACCGCGTTCGTTCCGTGTATCCACCGTGTGCGTGGCCCGGTTCAGCAAAGTGGGGGCGTGCTCCCGGATCAGACTGGGCGGATCGTTAAAATTAAGCGTAAAGGCGTTATAATCCTTGAGTTCCAGACTGAAACTGACCCGGCTGAAAACCTGACTGACCGAGGCGTAAAAAGCATGGCGGTTCGTTTTGCCGAAACGCAGAAATTCATTGCCGTTGCCTTTTTCCTGAACATATTCCACGTAGTACTGGGTTCCGGAATCAAAATAACCGCTTGCGTTCATGCCGCCGTATTCGTTTATCCGCGACTGCATATCCTGCCGTAAAAACAGGATGCCCGGACTAAAGGCCGGTAGCACCTGTATATTAACTTCTCCGCCCTGTACCAGATTCGGCCGGCGCACTTGGCTGCTGAATTTCGGCGGACTCAGTAAATCCAGCGGTCGGCCATACAAAATTTTGGCCTGGATAAACGAATTGAAATAACGCAGCGATACCCCTTCCACATCTTTGTAAAAACCGTAGCGCTGTCGGCTGCCCAAATCTTCGTAAACCACGCCGGGTATTTCATAACTGCGCAGGAGCAATCCCCGGCCCAGTGTTTCGTAAAAGTTGCCCAAACGGATTTCGAACTGCTCGCCCTGGTAATACATATATTTCTGCTGAAATTTTGAATACTGTCGGCCGGCCGGTTCGGTTTTGAAAAACTCCGCCCGCACACCGGCCGTCAGATTCTGATGGCTGTAACTCAGATTGAGCTGATTGTACATTGAGGTTCTGCTTTCCGGCTCCACGTCGGGTAAGTTGCCCAGCTGATACTCCAGTCGATGGGCCACGGAAAACTGGCCCGAAACACTGAGCGGCACAATGGCCATGAACAGCAACCCGAAAAGCAGCGCTTTTTCAGTGAATTTGTCATTCGCTTTCATGGGCATTCAGCAGTTTTTTTAACTCAGTTTCAATAACTTTGTCATCGCCGGGACGGTAACCGGTATGCCGGTACACAATTTCCCGTTCGCTGTTCACAATGATCAGCGTGGGAATGGCGCTGATATTCAGCTTGGATGAAAGGGCGCCGTCGGGATCCTTCAGCACCGGATACTCCATTTTATGGGCGGCGACAAAGGCCGGTATCTTGGCCGTGTTGCGCGGACTGTCCACATTGAGTCCCACGAAATTGACGCCTTCGGATTGATAGGTTTCGTACATGTCATTCAATTTGGGAATAGCCCGTTTACAGGGTCCGCACCAGGTAGCCCAGAAATCGATTACGGTCAGGTGTTCTCCTTTCACATCCTTAAACTGCTGCCATTGATTGTTTAGATTGCGCAGTTTGAATTGGGGCAGCATCTGCCCGGCCTGCAATACCATTGCCGTAATCAGAACAAATAAAATGATGCTTACTTTTTTCATGGTTCTCCTCTTTCCTGATTTTGAAATTTTCAAATCCCGGCCATATAACGTAAAAATTCTCACAAAATTTTCACAAATGATTAAAAATTTACCATTTAGCGATGAACAAGAAATGTAATCAATGAAGATAAGAGGATGAGGGCATGACCGGATTGTTGGACTGATGATTCTGAGATTATTTTTTACGGACTGTTTTCCGCGATTTGGAAAAAAGCTTGTAAAATTACATGCCACCGGATAACCGGGCGGTGTTAAACTTTATCCTCATAATGACCACCCTGGGGTAACCATCCTACAAAAACACGAACCGTCATTCCCAGCGTACATTACGTGCAAAGGATAGTCCTCGATAAAGCGGTTTAAATTTTCCTGATTACCCAAAAGCACCAGCTCATCGCCCGCGGCCGGTTTTTCAGTCAAGAGAAACCGGGAACGCGCCCGGTCGTTACCAATCCGGGCCGGAAGCAGAATATTATAGTTTTCCTTCAATTGCAGCCTGTGCAGGGTATCTGCCGCCGGCTGCCATGTTTCTGCAATCTCCCCCCCTACAGTTGTACGGCAGGGACGCCCAGCTCACTTTTATCAGCGCAGGCCCACGGATCGGTGACCCTATCCTGGTAGTGCCCGCTGCGCACTTCATTGGTCAGGGTACTGCCCTGCCCGGCGGGAATGCCATAACGATGCAAAACCCGACTGAAAATTTCGATGGCTGATTCAAACTCTTCGGCAATGATTTCATCGGCGCCCAGTTTGTGCAGGGTTTCAATTTCACTGGTAAAACAGGTGCGGCAAACGATGTGAATATCGGGGTTGGCCAGCTTGGCCAGAAAAACAATACGCCGCGTGGCAACGATATCGGGCACGGCCACCACCAGTACCTGCGCCTGTTCCACACCCGGTTCGGTCAGCACCGCCGGCGATCCGGCGTCGCCGAAATAAATCGGCTCGCCATTTTTCTTTTCATTGCGCACCGTTTCCGGATTGAGATCAACGATCACATAGGGAATATGATTTATTTTCGCGGCGCGGGCCAGGTTACGTCTCATCCACCCATGGCTTGCCAGCCGGCAGTGGCTCTAAGGTGAAGAAGAATAACCCCGGATTTTAACCTGCGACCCCCCAAGCATGTAAGAAACGCCCTACGCGGCCTCCGCCAGCTTGAACCGACTTGTCGGGCTAAGCCGCTTTGCGGTTCGGCGACAGTTAATGCAACCCATGCAGCATAGAATACCTTATTGTGTTATCCTTCTTAACGGCTCTGTATACAAAACGTAGGGCTTTTGAATCACACTTTCCTGTAAACCGAACAAAAATGCTGTTGAAAGAACTAAGTGCCTGAAACCTTTGTCAGCCCGATGTTTTTTGGACTTTGTTGAGGTGCCGTGCTTTTATTATTTTTATTTTTCTATCCACAGTGTCAATCGGTTTGCAAGTCCATATTTGTTTGTTCCTGTCATCAACACTAATGCGTTCGTTAAATCCCATTCAATATTTGTTTGATGGATTTAATAATTCTTTGATACCGTTCCCTACGTGTTTCATAAAACAGATTGCCAAGAATGGCTTCCTGCATAACCCTATCGTCCAGTATTCTTTGAATTTGGTCTGCCAGATAGGGCCGGACGTCCCCTGGTACTTTGGTCAATTGTTCAACAATGTTTGTTCGATTGTCCAATACATAAACAATATCTTCAAAATCCTGACTTGTTCTTGGGTCTTTGGCGCCCCTGTTATTAAAGGCATAGAACTTGGAGGCCAAAAAGTAGGGCAATGGCAGAATCTGAATCTTTTGATCATCAATTTCTACTGTTTCTTTTTGTGCAAATCCGGGTGCAAACCATGGGTTGGCGGGCGCCCAGCCAACAGCTTTCGTATTCATTACATCTACTTTGATATCTTCGTACCGGAAACGGCAGATCACATTATCTTCCGGTGATTGTTTAAACCCTTTTTGAGTTAACTCTTCCCGGATGGTTTCCAATTCACCTAATGAGGCAAGGGCCAGGCTTATGTCTACATCTTTTGTTGGTCGCACATCATCCGCTGCAGGATCGTTAATGTATAGGCTTACCGTTGCGCCTCCTACATACATTACCTGCTCATTCAATGGCCCAAGCGCGATTGCAATTTTACGGATAACTTTCCGATTGATGGTAGTGTTCTTTAACATATCCTGTTTTTCAATTCCCGAACAGCTATATTTTTTTCTCTTGCCTTTCCTACGCGTAATGCATCGGTCAACGCCAGCAGGCTATGCAGTGGCTCATCCTCAATTGCTGCCTGTGGCACGGTGTTATACAAAGGGGTAATACCATGTCCTCTTACATTGCCTTTGGCAAAAGGCCATACGTAATCTTCACTACTGCTTATCTCTTTATTTAGGGGTGCGGCTGAGTGAGCAGTAGGTATGCCTCTCACTACGGCTCCAGGTTTGGCAGGAAAGACAACCGCCAGCCCGTATTGCAGAAAATCCATCAGCGCCTGGCGCATCACTCTTTTGCCGTTATCGTCAAGCAAACCTGCATACCTGGAGCGGGCCACCGACTGGCTCACTTCACTCTGGCTCATTTTCAACGATTGGGCCAGTGGGATCTGCTGCCAATGATCATTGTTTAGGGCAATGATTTTGAGCAGAACAAACACATCCTGCGGCTTCATGCTATATTGAGACTGCCTCATTCCACCTTTCTTTATCGTGTATCGCAATATGCAATATTACTAAGAAAACTCCTATTTTGCAAATCCCACAGATACAACATATCGTGTATTGCGCTATGCGATAATCATGTGCCCATTATCGTGTTTTACGTGTACACCAACGTTTGTGTACACCCTATGGTGTTTATACCGCCAATTGCGGCGATAAAACACAATGGTAGTTATTTTTCGTTTAATATTTTAACGCCGTTAATTAATAAAACATCAACGAATTTCGAGTGTCTTCAAAATACTCATGAATTAGGGTCTTTTCAAACACATCATGTCATCCTATCATTGTAAGTTGCCGAACACATCGGTATACCACCCAACGGAGTATGCCCCCATGCCATTATGTATCATATCGACGGGCCACTCCCACTGTCCATCACGCTGGTTCGGTTACATCAACATTTCCCCGGGCTGAACGCAGACGACGAATGGCCCAACCAATGAGCAGTGTTACCAGCACGCCGGTCAAAAAGCCGCCGAATGCGTACCAGCGGAAAACACCCATCTCCTGTTGGATGGTTAAATCATCGCGGTTGTTCCAGAGTTCTACCACCCGGCCCTCACGGAAGCGGTAAATGTTCACTCCGGTCGCTACTACGGGACCGTTCTTTCCAACGAGGCGGCGCATGATGCCGGGAACGCCGGCCGGATTTCCCCGAGACGTCCAGCGCACCGCAACCATATCCCCATCCGTCATGATCACATCGTATTCAAACCGGAGGTCAGGCATGATGCTCTTGACTTCCCGCGTGCGCTGACTTTGGGGAATGGCTTCACCCGGACCCTGCACCGGGTCGGAACCGTCATGCCGGATGTAATCCGGCGCGAAGATCTCGTCGGCAACCGCATAGTTATCGTTGTGCCATACTTCCTCGTAAAAGCGCATCACCTGCTCTTTATTTCTTTCGGTCTGCGCGGGGCCTTGCTCCTGAGCAAGGCCGCCGACGGCTATGGATAAGAATCCCATCACCAGGACCAAAGGTTTGATATTCATTGTTCCCCCTTTCTGTGCATGTCAGCGAAATGATTTGACCGGCAGCCGCTGCCAACAGCATAATGTTTGCATAAAAGCATCGGGTCATAAAGCCTGACGGCAGTCAGGAAGCGGGCTTCCGTCAAATTGAATCGCATGATTAACAGTCGGTTATTTTTGGATTGAATACTTGGTCTCTCTTAAAACAATTATTTTATTGGAATAATCCTGATTTTGCTATCTTCGATGACTCATTTATATTTTTTTATTATGTTTGCACGATTGTGTTGACTTTGGGCAATGACTATAACGCCGTAATCCTCAGAAAAATGAAAAGGTATAGCTATGTAACGTCAATTGTCAATAACGAACGGTTGCATTTTTGTGGCACAGAAATACGTAAAACATGAACCACAAGTAATTTTGCGACTCGCTTATGCACCTTATAATTGTACCGCAAGATTCATCTTGCGCTTTATACTAGACGACATGAATGTCGATTTACAATATTGGGATTGTTCCAGCCAGCCTGAAAGTTATGATCATGTAGTTCGAGGTGAAAAGGAATTGTATCGGATAATTGAATATATTCTGGATAATCCTGTTAAAGCAGGGTTAGTAAAATCAAGAGAAGATTGGCAATACAGCTATTGCAACACAACATTCATCTCCTAAAAAATGAAAAGCAAAAGTAAAACGACATTCATGTCGTCTAGTATAAAGCGCAAGATGAATCTTGCGGTACAATTATAAGGTGCATAAGC
>WJIP01000065.1 GCA_014730185.1 Caldithrix sp.
CATTATAGGATGGAATACCTACTATGATATCCACTGATTTAATGTTCTTGGGGTTCTCAACAATAACCTTCATTATATTCCTCAAATAAAATTATAATTTGATTGAGTGTTTAGGTCTTCGTATGGAGAAACTTACTTTGTAAAAATCGAAAATGCAACGTGGAGATTGAATTAAATCAATGTCTGAGCTTACTTGGTTATTACAGAATTACCCATCTCTCAGACATTTCTTTCTTAAGAACACAAAATCATTAATATATTACCACGTAATGCGGTAACGAAAAACGAATTATTATGCCAAGCGAACGCTATCTGATCATAAACAAAAATCTACATCGCACCATTCTGAATTTGTCGATTCCCGGCATGGTAACTTCTGTTTTTCAGACCTTATATCAATTAATCGATGCTTACTGGGTGGGTAAAATTGGTCCGGCGGCCCTGGCCGCTATGAGCGGGTGCTCTTTTATTTTATGGTCACTGATTGCCCTTACCGCCCTCAGTGTAAACGGTATCACGGCCCTGGTAGCCCAAAACATAGGTGCCGGAAAACCCGCCCGAGGACGATTTATTGCCGGACAGGGTATGGTGCTCAGTACGTTTCTGGCTTTGTTATTGATGGTTGTCGTTTTTGTTTTCGAACAAAGCATTTTTGAAATAATGGGATTTAATGCCCGGGTTACTCTTTTAGCGTTTGATTATTTAAACATTTTATTATCCGGTTTGATTTTCATATTTATCTTCGCTTCATTTGAAGGCGTGTTCAGAGGTATTGGGGATACCCGTACACCCATGTATATTTTAGCCATTGCACTTACCTTAAACGCTATTGCCGATCCTGTTTTTATTTTTGGCTGGTTCGGCTTTCCTGCTTTGGGAGTGGGTGGTGCAGCCCTGGCAACTATAACCGCTCAGGCGTTTGCTGCAATTTTGGCTTTTTATATGCTTACACGAAAAGGCTTTTTGGCAACCATTAAATGGTCCTCAAAAATCCGGATTGAATTAACCGCAATCAAGCGCATCGCCGATATTGGTTTGCCAATCGCCCTTGGTGGATTCTTTTTTAGTATTATTTATGTTTTCCTGACCGGATTGATTGCTCAGTTTGGCACAGCAGCGATAGCGGCCATCGGTATTGGACACCGCATTGAAGGTATAGCCTGGTTTGCCTGTGTTGGTTTTTCGGTATCGGCTGCGACCCTTGTCGGGCAAAATCTGGGTTATAGAAGGATTGAAGGTGCTCGACGTGCTGCATGGTGGGTAAATGCTTACGGTGTGGTGACTTTATTAGGTGTGTCGATTATTTATTTTGTTTTTAGCCATTTCCTACTTCAAATCTTCACCGATGATCCTGCAGTGCAGGTAATCGGTGTTCGCTATCTCCGGATCATTGCCATCTTCGAAATGTTTTTGGCTCTGGAAGTAATAATGGAAGGGGTTTTTAGTGGTGCAGGCTATACGTTACCGGTCATGCTGGTAACCATACCAATTACCGCTTTGCGCATCCCTTTAGCGTGGTTTCTGGCTTTTCAACTGGATTGGGGCATCAATGGCATTTGGTGGGCCATTTCATTTACAACATTTCTCAAAGGAGGGTTGAACCTGTTATTATTTAAACTCGGTCTGTGGAAACGTAAACTATCCGAGGTAGCCAATGATTAATTTCCATTGGCTAATCGGGAATTTTAATAAATTGGTTTACCGGTGCGCGGAAAGATGGAAATCGGATGGCTGTGCATTCCTGCTTTGCCTATAAATACGCAGCTTGTGTTGTGCACCATTTTCCTTTAATTTTAAAAACTTTTAATTGATCTTCGAGGTTCTTTGCATAGATTAGGATATACTCTTATTAATCCAGGACCGGAGTACAGAATATATGCTAATTCTCTGGTTATTAGAAAATTTTAAACGCAAACAAATCATATGGAAATTATCAAACGATTTAAATCCTATTCAATAGAAGACTCTAAACATATCGCCCGCTTTCTGGCAGACTTATTAAAACCCAATGATGTAGTGCTCATGCAAGGGGATCTCGGTAGTGGAAAAACTTTTTTAGTCAAAGAAATTTGCCGGTTGTGGAAAACCACTCAGGAAGCAGCATCCCCTTCTTTTGCCCTTATATATCAATACGATGGCCCCCTCCCTGTTAACCATTTTGATTTTTATCGTATAGAAGATGTCGCAGAACTCGATCATTTAGGGTGGGAGGAATATCTGGAAGCCGGTGCCGTAACTTTTATTGAATGGCCTCAGATTATTGAAAATCGGTTACAGAAATACTATAAACTGGATATTCAGTTCGAAAATGATCATCGGGCCTTAACCCTTAAACACAATAATTAATTTGGATCTAACGAATACGAATGATATTAGCCATTGAAACATCATCGCATCTTTGCAGTGTCGCTTTCTGGCAGGACGGGCGGGTACTGCTTCAATATAATCTGGATATGCCGATGCAACATGCTGAATTACTCGCCAAAATTGTAGATGAAGGCTTACGCTTCCTATCTGAGAAACCCATAAAAACCCCCTGTTCGGTTAAGGATATTCAACTGGTTGGCGTTGGCATTGGACCGGGTTCTTTCACCGGACTGCGCATAGGCCTAAGTTATGCTCAGGGCTTTTGCTTTGCCAGCCAGATACCAATAGCCGGTATTTCTTCACATCAAATATTTGCCGGGCAATCGATTACAGGATACGATACCGTTTTTACGATAATTGATGCCCGTCGTAACGAAGTGTATTGCGCAGAATTAAGTTTGTCCAGTACAGGTTATTGGGCAATCATCAATCATCAGATTCTTAACAAAACAGAATTGGGCAATGCTCTTCCTGATACATGCCAATTGATTTGCAGTAAAGATATTAAACTTGAACAGGAAATTAAAGCACAATTACATGAAAAGCATATTCTGATCAATACAAACGGACATCTTACAGCCGACATTGTGGCTGTTATGGCCCAGTATAAGTTCCAGATGCACGGAGGGGATGATTTACAAACTCTGGAACCGATGTACATTCGCTCTTTTGCCGGTGTGTTATGAACATACAGATACGTCCCATGGTTAATGATGATTTGCAGATAGTATCCAAAATGGAACAGGAAATTTTCACCGACCCATGGCCAGTAAAAAGTTTTGAAGTTGAACTAAAAAATCATCATATTTCATATCCTTGCGTAATTGCAGGTGATGGTATAATTTACGGCTATGCTATTGTTTGGCATTATGCCGGTGATGTTCATATAAGCAATATTGCCATTGGTGCTGAATACCGTAGAATGGGGCTTGCATCAAAAATGCTGGTCCACATACTGGAACGGTTCGCAGATCATGATACGGCTTTGTTGGAAGTACGGGAATCCAATCATGCAGCAATTCAGTTATATAAAAAGTTTGGCTTCAACCCGTTGCACCGCAGACCACATTATTATTCCAATGGCGAGAGTGCAATCGTCATGGTTAAGCCTTTAAAATCATCTTAAGGGGATTTTATGGATTGGTTTAAACGCAAAAAAAATTCTTTGCAACCCGCACAAAAAAAAGATATGCCGGATGGCTTATGGATCAAATGTGACAGTTGTGCGGAAATTATTTATCGTAAAGAACTGGAAAAGAAATATTACGTCTGTCCCAAATGTGACCATCATTTTCGTATCGGATATGAAACCTATATTGATATACTTTGTGATGAAGGCAGCTTCAAAGAATTTAATAAAAACCTCCTTTCGGATGATCCGCTTGAATTTAAAGATTCCAAACGTTACAGTGAAAAATATAAGGCGACCGTCAAAAAGACCGGATTGAACGAAGCGGTTATTACGGGATCGGCAACCGTCGATAAGCAGCCCGTCATTATGGCCATCATGGATTTCCGTTTTCTTGGCGGCAGTATGGGATCGGTTGTGGGGGAAAAAATTTCAAGGGCTGCCGATAAAGCCCTGGAGCTCAAACAACCTCTCATTATTTTATCGTCGTCGGGTGGGGCTCGTATGCATGAGGGTATTTTAAGTTTGATGCAATTGGCGAAAACAAGTGCAAAATTAGCCCGCCTTGCCCGGCACAACGTTCCATACATTTCCATTCTGACCAATCCCACAACCGGTGGAACTACCGCCAGTTATGCCATGCTTGGAGACGTGCATATTGCCGAACCCGGGGCATTGATCGGTTTTGCCGGTCCGCGGGTCATCAAGCAAACCATCGGACAGGATTTACCACCGGGATTCCAGAGATCGGAATTTGTTTTGGACCATGGCTTTATTGATTTTATTGCTCACCGCCATGAACTTAAACGGCGGCTATCTCATGTTATTCAATTCTTTCTTCATCAAAATGAGGCTAGTTAATTATAGTTTGCAATATAAGTTCTTACAATAAAATGACTTAAGGGATCATACCTGATATATAATTTTTTTTGACTTTTTTTCTAAAAGAATCAAATCAAATGAACCGATAAGAAATCCATTTACCGCTAACCACAATAGTCACGATAACATGAGCAAGAAACAAACTTCTATTTTGATTACTAATGACGATGGAATTTATGCCGAAGGTATTTATCATCTTAAAAAGGCTCTTCAGGGATTGGGCAAAATAACGGTAGTGGCGCCCCTGGTCGAAAAAAGTGCTGTGGGACACGCAATAACACTTTCCGATCCTTTGAGAGTTATGGAAATTGACCGTTACGGCGAATTTTTCGGATACGCCGTTAATGGCACACCGGCAGATTGCGTTAAGATCGGCGGACGCTGCATTTTAGAGGACAAACCCGATATCGTGGTCAGCGGCATTAATCAGGGATCGAATACAGGCATGAACATTATCTACTCCGGCACAGTATCGGCGGCCGCCGAAGGTATAATTATGAATATTCCATCAGTAGCTATTTCGTTGACATCGTATACCAAAAAGGAGTTTGCCTACTCCCGGAAAATCGCCAGACGAGTGACTTCTGAAGTATTGAACCATGGTTTGCCCGATGGCACACTGATTAACGTCAATGTACCTGCTGTAAAGGAAAAGGAAATTGAAGGGGTTGTGGTTACTCGGCAGGGAAAAGGCCGTTTTGAAGAAGCTTTTGATCGGCGGGAGGATCCCAATAAACGCACTTACTACTGGTTGACCGGCAAGCGCATGTTATTGGATAATGATGAAGATGTGGATGATGTGGTTATTCATAAAAATATGGTATCGATCACACCGATTCATTATGACTTGACTAATTACAGATTTTTAGAGGAACTCAAAACAGGGAAACTGGGCCCCTGAAATACGATCAAACACACGAAACAATTTTGATACTGGATTTCGGCTCACAATACACGCAATTGATTGCACGGCGTGTACGCGATATGGGGGTGTTTTCCGAAATTCAACCTTTTAATTTCGATCCCAATATTATTCATGATAAAAATATTAAAGGCATCATTTTATCCGGCAGCCCTCATTCTGTTTATGATAGTGATGCACCAATCATTGATGAAGAACTGTTGAAATATGGTATGCCCGTTCTGGGTATTTGTTACGGCTTACAATTAATTGTGCATCTTAAAAAAGGAAAAATAGCCGGCGCTGATCATAAGGAATACGGTTTAGCCATCCTCAGACACGAATCCAGTAGTGCATTGCTGAAAGATGTACCAAAATCCAGTAAGGTATGGATGAGTCACGGAGATAAAGCTCTGAAATTGCCGTACGGTTTTGAGCCCATTGCCAGGACGGATAATTCACCATTGGCCGCCTTTGAAAATGTATCGGACCGAATTTATGGATTACAGTTTCACCCGGAGGTCGTTCACTCCGATTACGGTGAGAGGATATTACACAATTTCGTCTTCAATATTTGTTCATGTACGGGTGATTGGTCACCGGCTTCTTTCATCGAAGAAAGTATCGCCCAAATTCGTCAACAGGTAGGTAATGATCATGTATTATGCGCCTTAAGCGGAGGTGTGGATTCTTCCGTAGTGGCTGTTCTTCTGCATCAAGCCCTTGGTCATCAATTACATTGCATTTTCATCGATACGGGATTATTGCGTCTGGAAGAAGCCCGGCAAGTCGAAAAAGTATTCACAGAGAATTTCGACATAAAATTGACATCTATCAACGGTTCGGACACATTCTATTCTAAATTACAGGGCGTAAACGATCCTGAAGTGAAACGGAAACGAATCGGTAATGCATTTATTTATATGTTTGAACGCGAAGCCAAAAAAATGGGGCATTTCAAATATTTAGCCCAGGGTACACTCTACCCCGATGTTATCGAAAGTGTATCGTTCAAAGGCCCTTCAGCAACCATCAAATCGCACCATAATGTGGGTGGTTTGCCCGAAACGTTCGGTTTTGAACTTATTGAACCGCTTCGAGAACTTTTTAAGGATGAAGTGCGCAAAGTGGGAAGAGCCCTTGGCATACCCGACTCGATTATCGATCGTCATCCATTTCCTGGCCCGGGGCTGGCCGTACGTATTTTAGGTGAAGTGACTCAGGAACGTGTTGAGAAATTGCAGAAAGCCGATGCAATATATATAGAAGAACTGCATAAAGCCAGTATCTATGATGAAATTTGGCAGGCTTTCACGGTTTTACTTCCGGTACAGACTGTCGGTGTTATGGGGGACAAACGGACCTATGAGAATGTTGTCGCCCTCAGAGCGGTTACAAGCATCGACGGCATGACCGCCGACTGGTATCACATGTCTGCCGATATTCTGACCAAAATATCCAATCGCATCATAAATGAAGTTAGAGGTATAAATAGGGTGGTATACGACATTAGCTCGAAACCGCCTTCAACCATTGAATGGGAATAACCAGGGGGTTAACATGTGCGGCATTGTTGGCTATCTAGGAACTAAAGAAGCAACGCAGATATTGATCAACGGATTAAAACGTTTGGAATATCGCGGCTATGATTCCGCCGGTATAGCATTACTTAACAAAGCCAATATTGATATCGTTAAAGAGGTAGGAAAAATCACCGCATTGGAGAATGTTCTTAACGGCAACTCCCCCAATGGCAATTTAGGCATTGGGCATACCCGCTGGGCAACCCATGGTAAACCCAGTCAAAATAATGCACATCCCCATGCCGATGGATCAGGTAATATCGCCCTGATTCATAACGGAATCATTGAAAATTATGCCTCACTCAGAAAGGTTCTGGAAAACGCCGGACACACATTTAAATCCGAGACGGATACAGAGGTTATTTCCCATCTTATTGAAGAACTCTATGAAGGCGACTTTGAAGAAGCCTTTCGCAAGGCTTTGCTCAAACTGGAAGGAACCTACGGTCTGGCCGTAATAACCAAATATGAACCGGATAAAATATTTGTAGCGCGTAAAGGTAGTCCGATTGTTATTGGTGTGGGCGATCAGGAATTTTTTCTGGCTTCGGATGTTACCCCGCTCATCCCGCATACAAGAAACGTCTTTTATCTGGAAGATGATGAAATGGCTATCATTACCTCCAATGGGGTTATTACCAAAACCATTCATAACGAAATTATCGAAAAACAATTGGAAAAAATCACCTTTCAGGTCGACGACATCGAGAAAGGCGGTTTTGAACATTTTATGCTCAAAGAGATTTTTGAGCAACCACGGACAATAATGGACGGTATGCGCGGACGCCTGCTAAAGGAAGAAGGTTTAGTCAAATTGGGTGGCCTTGCGGATGTGGAAGAAAAACTCCTGAATGCCGATAAAATTACCTTTACAGCATCCGGTACGTCATGGCATGCCGCTCTGCTCGGGGAATATTTAATTGAAGAATTTTGCCGTATCCCCGTTGAAGTGGAATATGCGTCCGAATTCAGATATCGTAATCCCATTATCGGTCAGAATGATATTGTCATTGCCATTTCTCAATCCGGGGAAACCGCCGATACCTTGGCGGCTCTGCGTGAGGGACGCTATAAAGGTGCCCTGGTATTGGGTGTGGTCAACGCAGTGGGTTCTACCATAGCCAGAGAAACCCATGGTGGAGTGTATATTCATGCCGGACCGGAAATCGGCGTTGCCAGTACAAAAGCTTTTACATCACAGGTGACGGCTATTGTCCTCATAACTCTTATGATAGCACGACGCCGGCACATGTCAGTGGTTCAGGGAAAACAAATCATCGATGAGCTTCTTAAAATCCCGGACAAAGTTGAACGCATTCTGGACCAAAATGAAAGCATTCGGGAAATGGCCAATGCTTATAAAAATGAACGTAATTTTCTCTATCTCGGCAGAGGTTATAATTTCCCCGTAGCTTTGGAGGGTGCTCTTAAATTAAAAGAAATTTCCTATATTCATGCTGAGGGATATCCGGCAGCCGAGATGAAACACGGACCCATTGCGTTGATCGATGAAAATATGCCGGTGGTATTCATTGCTACAAAAGATGCAATTTATGATAAAGTAATCAGCAATATCCAGGAAGTAAAAGCACGTAAAGGACGCGTCATCTGTATTGCCAATGAGGGCGATATGGAGATAAAGAAATTCGCGGATAACGTTATATATATCCCGGAAACCCTTCAGGAACTAACCCCATTGTTAGCGGTTGTTCCTCTGCAATTATTGGCTTATCATATTGCCGTTTTAAGAGGATGCGATGTGGATCAGCCGAGGAACCTGGCTAAAAGTGTGACCGTTGAATGATTTTTATACCAAAATGATTAAGGAACCATGATGCCCACTAAACGATTACCCATAATTCTATTCATTCTGTTATTGATGACAATTTCCGTAAACGCCCAAAAAGCGGATAAAAATCAATGGAAAATCTTCCAGCAAAGTAAGGAGTTGTATTTAAAAGGTGACTTTAAACGGGCTAAAACATTTTTTGAAGCCTTCATTAAAAAATTTCCCGATAGTCGTTTGTTAACAGCAACCCAATTAATGCTGGCCAAAAGTGAATACAAACTGCAAAATTACCGTCAATCCCTTAAGCTTTGCCAATCATTTGTGAAACGGTTTTCTCAAAGCACTTATGTGGATGATATTTATTATCTTAAAGCCAAAAATTATTATCGGTTGAAACGCTATGAAACCGCTGTATCCACCTGGCTTTACATCGCCGATGAATTCCGCAACACACCCTTAGGCAACAAATCTCTGCGTCTGGCAGAAAGTGCTATCAAAAATAATCTGGATGAACAGGCGATGCTGCATTTGGAAGAAGAATTGGAATCGGATTTTGCCCGACGTGTCATTCTTTATCAACTTACCCGTTATTATCAGCAACAAAATTTAACGCCGGTGGCCTTACCTTTTCTGGAGCGGTACCTCAATAATAGTTCAGCCGGCGACCTCTATTATAATGAAATGAAACGATTATATGACATCACCAAAGGCAAAGCCGCTTCTGCCATCCGCATTGCGGCATTACTGCCTCTTTCCGGAATGAATGAAACTATCGGTACAAGTTTACTGCAAGGAGCCCAATTAGCTACGGAAAAGTTTAATCAACAACATGATATCAACATTGAAATTGTCCCCTACGATTATGAAACCCGACTCATTACGGCGATCCGAAAATTTAAAGAGATAGCCAGAAATCGTTCGATCGCAGCCGTATTTGGACCGGTGGAAAACGATATAACAGCAGCATGCGCATCCATAGCAGATTATGAAAAAGTACCCATTATAACCCCCACCGCTTCATCCAAGGAATTACGTTCTTACTTCGACCACGTTGTACAACTGACAACTCCGGTGGACGTGGTTGGAAATAAACTGGCAACATTCAGCAGAGATTCCCTGAATATGCAACGTATCGTGACCTTAGCGCCGCTGGAAGATTATTATCTTAATATGACCGACGCTTATGTTAACACGTTTACAGAAAACGGGGGTAAAGTTATCAGCCAAGAATGGTACTATTCCGGGGAAAATGATTTTTCCAAACAATTGAATACACTTAAAAGAATTGGGCTTAAACTGGCCTACCAGGATTCGGTTTTGAACAATGATTCCCTGGATGTACAACTGAGCCAGGTGGACTCGCTGTATCAAATTCATCTGGATAATGAGAGGACAAAACTGAGTGAAAACGGAACGAAACTGGATTCTGCTGATATTCCGGTTACATCACTAGACGGTATTTTTATGCCTATCTATAAAGCAGATATCAATTTAATCGCCCCTCAATTTGCTTATGCCAATATTCAGGCAACCCTATTAGGAAATTCCGATTGGTATGATGAAGATGCCTTGAATAAAAACAAACATTATGTGGATAGCCTCGTTTTCGCCACCAACGGCTATCTGAACAAAGAAAACTGGGATTACAAAAAATTCAGAAATAATTTTCGTAAAAAATTTCAAACCACCCCGGATATGTATGCCTTAATTGCTTATGACAGTTTTGATTTTATCGGTCATAATTTTACCGGAGGCGGCAATTCCCAAATCCATCGTGGTAATTTTTTATCACATATAACGACAAGCGATGCTTTTCAGGGTATCTACCGAACCTTTAACATTTCTGAATCGCGCTATAATAAAGCTCTGCGAATTTTACAATATTTTAAATTTCAGGGGATCTTCCCGCTACGCTAGATATGGACGTGCAAACCAAAACATTTGCCATCCTGTCCCGGTATCCTGGTTTAATACACGGCTTCAGTACACGCCGGAACGGATACAGCAGGGATTGGTACGAGAGCCTTAATCTGGGGATGCATACACAGGATGACCCCGGACTCGTCCGTAAAAACCGTAACCTTTTTTACAAATCATTGCACATAATAGAAGATCAAATCGTGTATCCCCAACAGGTTCATGGCGATCATGTGGCGTATTGTACTAAACCTGGAACAGTGCCCCATTGTGACGCTTTGATTACGGATAGAAAATCTCTGTTTCTCAGTATACAAACTGCCGATTGTTTCCCGGTTTTCTTATTTGACCCGGCAACCGAATCTGTTGGTCTGATTCATTCCGGGTGGCGTGGTACAAGTGAAGACATTGTAGGCAAAACCATCCTAAAAATGCAAAACACATTCAATGCAATCCCTTCAAACCTGATTGCTGCTATCGGTCCGGGCGTACAACAAAGGTGTTATCAGGTTGATAGTAAAACCGCACATCATTTCGAAGCTCGTTTTTATAAAGATGACGGGCCCGGACATTATTTGCTGGATATTCAATCTGTGCTTGTTGAACAACTCGTTTCCCGGGGAGTCCATCGGAGTAAGATTGAATTGGACGACACATGCACCCATTGCGCGGATCATTTGTATTATTCCTATCGCCGGGATGGATTAAATGCCGGTCGCATGATGGGCATTATTGGTATGCGCTGAGATACCCGCTACCTCTATAGAACCATTAGCCTTTAAC
>WJIP01000066.1 GCA_014730185.1 Caldithrix sp.
TCCAAAGACAGTGTGGAAGAGAAAATTGTGAAGTTACAGACCAAAAAACGGGCCCTGGTTGATTCATTAATTACCACGGAAGATGCCTTTTTTAAATCACTGTCCAAAAAAGATATACTGGAACTGTTTGAGTAACCGGTAACGCCGATCCGTCTATACTGTATTTATCTTCAAACGAATTACAATGGATTTATTGATGGCGGTGTGGCAGGCTGCTTGATCGGAAGGATTTAATCGTCATCGACCTCTTCAAAATCCGCATCTTCGATGTTGCGGCCATGCTTTTTCTGAATATTATCTTTATCTTTGTCCCTGCCTTTAACATTGGGATTTTTGGCCGGCGTGCTCAGCACTTTACGGATCAATTGATAGGCAATAATGCCCAGAAGTATTATAATTAAAGTACGTAACATAATGCTCACCTTTTTTTCTGCGGCACATAGTAGCGCGTCCCGGATTGATGATGATTGATCTCCCATAAGATGTCCTTATAATCGCGCTCAATGTGCTCAAAATCCAGTTCATCGGTATTGATGACCAGCAACGGCGTTTTCTTATAGTGAAAGAAAAATGTATTGTACAGATCGTTTAATGAATTAATGTAATCGTAACCGATATTTTTTTCGTAAGAGCGACCCCTGTTTTTGATATTGTGCATTAAATGGTCTGTGGACGACTGTAAATAGATCACCAAATCCGGCCACACAATTTCTTTTTCCATAAGACGCGCAATGCCGTCGTAGAGTTTCATCTCTTTTTCACTTAAGTTGAGGGTGGCAAAAATACGATCTTTTTCAAAAAGATAATCACTGATGATCCGTTGATGAAACAAATCCAATTGCTGTAGCTCCTGGTATTGGCGAAACCGGCTAAGCAGGAAGAACATCTGGGTTTGAAAGGCATAATGCTCTGGTTCCCGATAGAAATCTTCCAGAAACGGATTTTGTTCAAACTCTTCCAGAACCAACTGGGCGGCCAGGGTTTGCGCCAGCATATCCGCCAGTGTGGTTTTACCCGCTCCGATAACCCCCTCAATTGCAATAAAGTGAAAATGTTCGATGGACATAAGCTACCATTGTTTTGTGAACCGTTTCATTTGACTTTGGTCGGTGTTTTGTTTGATAAGCTGTTCTATAGATACCCCCTGCCGGTTACGATAATCCGGTGCGATTTCTTGTAAGGGGTACAAAACAAAATTGCGCTCGGACATCCGGCAATGGGGAAGGGTTAAAACCTCCGTATTGATTTCTGCCTGCCCGGCATAATCAATGATATCCAAATCGATAACTCGGCTGCCCCATCGAATGTTTTTGGTTCGTCCCATTCGGGTTTCCAGCGATTTTAGTTTCCGTATCACCCGAAAAGGACAAAGGGAAAAATCAAACAAAAGCACTGCATTCAGAAATGTATTTTGATCGGTTATTCCATAGGGTTCCGTTTCATAAATGGATGAACGCCGTAGCAACCGTCCCAGACCTTTCATCTGTTCCGAAGCTGTGCTTAAATGTTTTAAACGATCGCCCTTGTTGCTGCCCAGCCCAATAAAATAATGCATATCAGTCGGTTTTATGATTCCTTGTGCGGTAAATTTCCACTTCCACGTAATCCAGTAAACCATTGAGCGGAACGTGCGGTTTACGCACCCGAATGCGCACATTATCAATACCGTCAAATTGCAGCAATTGCTCGGCAATACGTTCAGCGACGGTTTCGATCAATTTGAATTTATAATTTTCGAATGTTTTTTTGGCAATATTGAATATCGCCCTGTAGTCCATGGTTTGTTTGAGTTGATCTTTCAGGGCGGGCTGATGAAGATCGCATTGCACTTCGATATCCACCTCAAATTTTTGTCCCAGTTCCCGTTCAGCTTCGTAAAAACCATGATGCGCATAAAAGATCATGTTCTTTAAGCGAATGGTATCGGTGTATCCTGTTTCTTGCTGCATAACACTTTAATCCGTTAAAAAAAACACCTTCAGAATGACTTGTAAAGATAAGGGTTGAACAATTTATAATCAAAAAAAAGCTGTAACCTGTCTAGCAAGCAGACATCAAAGAAATTAATGAAATGAGCAACATCCAGGTAAGTTGCTCAATTGATTTGCTATTAAAAATTGAAATAATTGTCAGAGGGAGTTATCATGGACAAACAAACATTAATCGATCATCTCAATGAAGATCTTGCCGGTGAATTAAGTGCCATTATTCAGTACCTGACCTATGCCTCCAAAGCGACCGGACCTTATCGTCCGCAGTTATCACAGTTTTTCATTGCCGAAATTGCCGATGAACAAATGCACGCCCAGTTTTTAGCCAACAAAATTGTTGCTCTCGGCGGCGAGCCTACCACCAAACCGCGACCGGTACCTGAAGCTAAAACCAATCAGGATATGCTTAAAGCCGTATTGGAAGCTGAACTGCGGGCTATCAAAGACTATACGCAACGAGCGCAGGAGGCTGAAGAAATTGGGGATAAAGGGCTGGCCGTTCAGCTGGAAGATATGGTTCGGGATGAAAGCGGCCACTCGGAAGAAACGGAACGGATTCTAAGAGACTGGCCGGTCTGAACCATTTTGAATGAATCCTGTTAACCCGGTTGGCTACGCTATAGCTTACCGGGTTTTTTATGGTTTCGCTGCTATAAAAACATAATTTCTTTGCAACAATGTTTTCTATGATCACGTACCCCTTGCATGTTATAATATAATAAAACACCAAATACGTTTTATTAACGGCTAATTTGGTAAATGCATTAATACAAGGAGAACTTTATGTTAACATCACAACATCGTCCGGTACGATTCTTAATTATGGCCCTGGCATGTTTATTTATAGCGATGCCCGCTTATGTTTCAGCCCAGGACAAGGCCACTGAAATCGATTCATATTTAAGCAAAGCCCACGAATTTGGCTACTTCAACGGTACAGCACTGGTCGCTGAAAACGGTGATGTCATTTACAAAAATGGTTTTGGCCAGGCCAATATGGACTGGCAGATTCCCAATAAACCGGATACTAAATTCAGAATCGGGTCCATCACCAAGCAATTTGTGGCTACTATGATTATGCAGTTAATGGAAGAGGGTAAAATTCAACTGGACAATACCATCATCGATTATCTGCCGGACTATCGGCAGGATACGGGGAAAAAAGTAACCATTCATCATCTGCTGAATCACACATCAGGCATTCTCCCTTACACCAGCATCCCCGGCTTCTGGACCGATTCCACGCGTAATCACTACAGTAAAGATTACATGATCAAACATTTTCACAGCAACGATCTGGAATTCGAACCCGGTTCAAAGTTTAAATACAATAATACAGGATATTATTTGCTGGCTGTTATTATTGAAAAAATTACCGGCAAATCCTTTGAAGAAAACCTGAAGGAACGGATCCTGAAGCCGGCAGGGATGATGAATTCCGGTGTGGATCGCAATCAACGCATTCTGGAAAAACGGGCCCAGGGTTATATGAAAAATATAAACGGCTATATCAACGAACCCTATTTTTACATGCCCAATGCCCTGGGAGCCGGCGATATGTATTCCACAGTGCATGATTTATACTTGTGGGATCAGGCCTTGCACGCCGATCAATTGCTATCGGAGAAATACAAGGATCGCATGTTTGAGCCCAGTATTAAGGCCTTCGGTGGCCATTACGCCTATGGTTGGCTTATTGATTACGAAAAGTTGAATGAATCCCGGGACAGTGTGTTAACCATTTCCCACGGTGGCGGCATCAACGGATTTAATACTCTGATTTTAAGATTAGTAAAGGATAAACATTTGATCGTACTCTTTAACAATACCGGCCCCACAAAACTGGGCGAAATGGGGAAATCGATTATTAATATCCTTTATGATCGACCCTATAATCCCCCAAAACGCTCACTGGCTGAGAAGTTGGCCAAAACCATTGCCGAAAAAGATCTGCAAGCCGCAATCGATCAATATCATGATCTGAAAAAAAATCATGCGGATAAATATGATTTAAGTGAAACCGAACTCAACAGATTGGGCTACCGCCTGCTGGGACAGAAAAAGATTGACGAAGCTATTCAAATTTTCAAGCTGAACGTGGAGGCCTTCCCCGAAGCTTATAATGTTTATGACAGCCTGGGTGAAGCTTATATGGTAAAAGGAAACAAAGAACTGGCGGTTAAAAATTATGCCAAATCTTTACAGCTTAATCCCGATAACAGCAATGCCATAAACATGCTGGCCAAAATCAACAAATCCCTTTAAATCTCAAAGTTCACCTGAATATATCCGGACCGGACGGTGCAAACCGTCCGGTTTCTTTAATCTCTCTTCGAAATAAACGTAATCGACGAAACGTTTTCTGCCCTTAAATGCATTGAAATTAATAGCCAAA
>WJIP01000067.1 GCA_014730185.1 Caldithrix sp.
GATGGTCATGCCGGGAGATAATGTGACGGTAGAAGTTAAGCTGTTAAAAGAGATCGCCATGGAGAAGGAATTGCGCTTCGCCATTCGTGAGGGTGGCCGCACAGTAGGCGCTGGAGTTGTTTCGGAAATTATTGAATAAAAGAACACAGAAGGGTAGCGGGCTGTGAGAGATATAATTATCCTTGAATGTACAAAGTGTAAACACCGTAACTATAATACAACGAAGAATAAACGGACACACAGCGGAAGGGTGGAATTTGTAAAATTTTGTCCGAAGTGTAATGCCCGAACAAAACATAAAGAAACCAAATAATCGGTAATAAAACAGTTAGGCGTGTAGCTCAATTGGCTAGAGCACTGGTCTCCAAAACCAGGGGTTGGGGGTTCGAGTCCCTCCACGCCTGCTGATTTATAATGTGGGAGCTTTGAAAAGACAATGTTCAAAAAGATTCAGAAGTTCATTGAAGACGTTAAGGTAGAAATGAATAAAGTATCGTGGCCTACAAGAGATGAGTTGATCAATTCAACCATTATTGTAGTTGTCGTTAGTATCATATTTACGATATTTATCTTTTTAGCCGATTTGGTTTTTTCAAACGCCGTTCAATTATTTTATTAATGAAATCGTTTCACGAGGGATTAGCAAGTGTCAGAAAAAAAATGGTTTGCTCTTCGAGTATATTCAGGTAAAGAAGCAAGGGTAAAAGCACATATCGAGAGTGAAATAAGCTTAAAGGGCATCGAAGATAAAATCGGTCACATTGTGATACCCTCGGAAAATATCATTGAAATGAAAGATGGTAAGAAACGCGTTAAGAACAAGGTGTTTTTCCCGGGGTATATGCTCATCGAAATGGTTTTGGACAACCAGACTAAGCATGTAATTGCCAATGCGCCGGGGGTGGTTAATTTTGTGGGGCCTCGAAACGAACCCACGCCATTAAGAGAATCGGAAATTCGCGGAATTCTCGGTAAAATTGAAAAAAGCCGGGAAACGGAAGTTAAAGGTAAGGTATCCGTTCCTTATAAGGTGGGCGATCCGATTCGAGTTGTTGACGGACCGTTTAATGATTTTACCGGCTTTGTGGAAGAGATTAACGAAGAGAAAAATAAAGTAAAAGTAAATATCAGTATCTTTGGCCGACCGACACCTGTGGAGTTGGATTTTTTGCAGGTTGAATTGGAAAAATAAAGCTTCAGTTTCAAGTGGAGAGACAAAATGGCAAAAAAAATTGTTGGTAAAATAAAACTTCAGATACCCGCCGGCCAGGCTAAGCCTTCGCCGCCTGTGGGACCGGCATTAGGTCAGCACGGCGTTAATATTATGGAGTTTTGCAAAGCCTTTAATGCGAAAACACAGGAACAGGCCGGTTATCTGATTCCTGTTGATATTACCGTTTATGCGGATCGTTCGTTTACGTTTATAACCAAAACACCGCCGGCTTCGGATTTGTTACTCAAAGAAGCTAGTCTGGAAAAAGGTTCGGGCGAGCCCAATTCCAATAAAGTGGGTAAAGTAAATAAAGAACAAGTCAAAAAAATTGCTGAAATTAAAATGCCCGATTTAAATGCTGCCAGTATCGAAGCGGCTATGCGTATTGTCGAAGGCACCGCGCGAAGCATGGGTATTGTAGTTGAATAATGTTTGAACTTTTGAATGGGGTAAGAATGAAGCGAAGTAAACGTTATCTCGAGCTCATCTCAAAAATTGATCGCAATACGGAATACTCCATAACTGATGGCGTAAAGTTGTTGAAAACGGTATCAACGGCAAAATTCGATGAAACCATCGAAATTGCCATGAGGCTGGGGGTCAACCCGCGTCACGCCGATCAGATGGTCCGTGGAACCGTAACGCTGCCTTATGGTACGGGTAAAACCGTTAGGGTGTTGGCTTTTTGCAAAGGTGAGAATGTGGAAAAAGCCAAAAATGCAGGCGCTGATCATGCCGGTTTGGAAGAGTATGTGCAAAAAATAAACGATGGTTGGCTGGAGTTTGATGTTACGGTTGCCACGCCCGATGTGATGAGCCAGGTCGGTAAATTAGGTAAAATTTTAGGTACCAGAGGTCTGATGCCCAATCCAAAAAGTGGTACGGTAACACAGGATATTGAGACAGCTGTAAAGGAAATTAAGGCGGGTAAAATTGATTTTAGAGTGGATAAAACCGGCATTGTACATACGGGAATTGGCAAAATATCCTTTGATGAGCATTCGATCGTAGAAAATATTAAGGCGTTTGTTAATACAATTATTAAATTACGCCCGGCTTCTGCCAAAGGAACCTATTTGCGGTCCATATCCATATCAAGTACCATGGGACCAGGGATCTTTCTGGAAAGAAGTACATCCTCGTATTCAATGTAAGAAAAAGGGTTAAATGATGGCATCACCAGAAAAAATTGCAATAGTCGAAGAATATACAGATAAATTTAAACAGGCGAACAGTGTTTATCTGGCCGATTATACAGGAATTGATGTGCATAATGTTACCGAATTGAGAAGACAATTTCGGGAACAAAATGTCGAATATAAGGTGCTTAAAAATCGTTTGGCTAAAATTGCTTTGCACAACGCCGGAGTCGAAGACCTTGATGATTATCTGAATGGAGTGACTTCCTTTATTATTGGGTACGATGACCCGGTAGCACCGGCTAAAATCATTAAAAGTTTTAACAAAAAAAAGGAAATGTTAAAACTTAAAGGTGTCTATTTTGAGGGTAAGGTATTCACAGCCAAACAGGCTGAAGGGTTGGCTGATCTGCCGTCTCGCGAAGAATTGCTGGCTAAATTGCTTAGTTTACTGCAATCACCGATGACCAAATTGGCCGGTACTTTGCAGGCATCGATGCAAAAAATGGTTGGAACTTTAAACGCTTTAAAAGAAAGCAAAGAAAGCAAATAACATCAGGTCTATTTAAATATTTTTTTAACTTGGAGGTTAATGATGGCTGAAGTGAAGAGAGAGGATGTTCTCGCATATCTGGAAAGTGCGACGATGTTGGAAATCTCTGAATTGATAAAAGAAATCGAAGACAAATTCGGAGTAACTGCCGCCGCTCCTGTAGCGGTTGCTGCCGGACCCGCTGCCGGAGCTGAAGGTGGGGCAGAAGCCGCGGAAGAAAAAGATGAATTCGACGTGGTTTTAACCGGGGCCGGTGAAAAGAAAATTCAGGTCATTAAAGTGGTTCGTGCCCTAACAGGTCTGGGCTTGAAAGAAGCCAAGGAACTCGTTGACAACGCTCCCAAACCCATTAAAGAAGCGGTTACAAAGGCGGAAGCAGAGGATATTCAGAAACAGATCGAAGAAGTTGGCGGTTCCATAGAACTTAAATAAATGTAACAACAATAAAGTAGTAGATGAGGTATACCTTTGAAAGGTAAAAAACCTATAAATCGTCATTCGTTTCAATTGATTTCACCTGCAAAAGATTATCCCAATCTGTTAGAAGTACAGACGATTTCTTTTGAGGAATTTATGCAGACCCGTGTTCTTCCGGAAGAAAGAGAAGATAAAGGGCTGCAAGCGGTGTTTAATACCGTATTCCCCATTAGTGATAGTGCGGGTAATTTTGAATTGCAGTTCGTGGAATACAATATGGATAAACCCAAATATAATGTCCGCGAATGTCAGGAAAGAGGCGTTAGTTTTGCGGTCCCCATTAAAGCCAAACTACGGTTGGCTATAAAAGATGTTACTGGGGAAAGCGATAATTTTACCGAATTCATCGAACAGGATGTCTATCTCGGTAATATGCCTTATATGACCGAAAGGGGAACGTTTATCATTAACGGAGCCGAGAGGGTGGTCGTTAGTCAGTTGCATCGTTCGCCCGGCGTGTTTTTCTCCGATACAACCCATCCCAACGGGACAACGTTGTATTCGGCTCGGATTATCCCATTTCGCGGATCTTGGGTGGAATTCACGACTGATGTAAACGATGTCATGTACGTTTATATCGATCGTAAAAAGAAATTCCCCGTCACAATGTTGTTGCGGGCTATTGGATATTCCAACAATGAAGAGATTATTAATCTGTTTGATCTGGCCGAAGAAGTGAAGGTGGATATCAAAAAGTTCAAGCAGCTAAAAGGACGTATTCTGGCTGCCGATCTGATTGATACATCGACCGGTGAAGTGGTTGCGGAACAGGGCAAAGAGGTAAAGGAGGATCTTCTTGAACAATGCCTGGAATTAGGCATTAATAAAATCAAGCTCGTAAAGCGGGTTGATCCGAATTCGCCAAATGTAATTCTGAATACTCTGAAAAAGGATACAGCCAAAACCGATGTCCAATCTATTGAAGCTATCTATCGGCAACTCAGGTCGGGTGAACCACCGGATATCGATACGGCACGTGCCTTGATTGAACGTATGTTTTTCAATGAAAAACGGTACGATATGGGGGCCGTAGGCCGCTATCGGATTAATAAAAAACTGGATCTTGACATTCCCTACGAAACAACCGTTCTAATGAGGGAAGATATCATTGCCATCATCCGCTACCTCTTGGGGTTGCGTGAAGGTATCAATCCTACGGATGATATTGATCACTTGGGCAACCGCCGTGTTCGTACGGTTGGTGAGCAGTTGGCAGCCCAGTTTAGCGTGGGTTTATCCCGCATGGCAAGGACGATCAAAGAACGGATGAATATCGGTGATTCCGACAAACTGACGCCTCAGGATTTAGTCAATGCCCGGACGATTTCCTCTGTGATCAATACATTTTTCGGAACTTCGCAATTATCACAATTTATGGATCAGACCAATCCTCTGGCAGAACTCACCCATAAGCGACGAATGTCTGCGCTCGGTCCCGGTGGTTTAACACGGGAAAGGGCAGGCTTTGAAGTTCGAGATGTTCATTATACGCACTATGGAAGACTTTGTCCGATTGAAACACCGGAAGGGCCGAATATCGGTTTGATCTCTTCGTTATGTGTACACGGACGAATCAATGATTTCGGATTCATCGAAACACCGTATCGCAAAGTCAAAAAAGGTATAACGACCAATGATATTGAATATCTGTCAGCCACAGAGGAAGATAGTTTTACTATTGCTCAGGTAAATGCTCCCATCGACGACAAAGGGAATTTCATCAATGATCGGGTAAAAGCCCGCTTCAAAGGTGACTTTCCTGTGGTGGAACCCGCCGATTTGGAATACATGGATGTGGCCACTAATCAGATTGTATCACCAGCAGCATCCCTAATTCCGTTTCTGGAACATGATGATGCTAACCGTGCCTTAATGGGGTCCAATATGCAACGCCAGGCTGTTCCCTTGTTAAATCCGTCCACACCAATTGTTGGTACGGGAATGGAATCGAGGGTAGCCAAAGATTCCGGAACAATGGTTTTAGCACAGGAAGACGGTGTGGTGGAATATGTTGATTCCGAGCGAATTATCGTCAAAGTGGATAAGGTTGAAGAACCGAAAGCCGGTAAAGAGCGATTACTGGAACAATCCATGACAAAAGAGTATGAACTGATTAAATTCCGTCGTACCAATCAGGATACGGTTATTAACCAGCGACCACTGGTTACCGAGGGGCAAGCTGTTAAAGAGGGTGATGTTTTAGCTGACGGCTGTGCTACGGAAAGAGGTGAATTGGCCCTTGGTAAAAATGTTCTGGTCGCCTTCATGCCCTGGAACGGTTATAACTTTGAGGATGCCATCATCGTCAGCGAGCGGGTAGTTCGTGATGATGTTTATACCTCTGTTCATATCCAGGAATTCGAATTACAGGTAAGGGATACAAAACGCGGCGAAGAAGAGCTTACCCGGGAAATCCCTAATGTCAGTGAAGAAGCAACGCGGGATTTGGATGAACGGGGTATCGTGCGGGTAGGTGCCGAAGTAGAAGCGGGTGATATACTTATCGGTAAAGTAACCCCCAAAGGCGAAACAGATCCAACCCCCGAAGAGAAGTTATTAAAAGCGATTTTTGGCACCAAGGCCGGTGATGTGAAAGATGCATCCCTTAAAGCCCCGCCGGGTATGAAAGGAATTGTGGTGAGTACACGTCTTTTCTCACGCAGGAAAAAAGAAGGTTACGACAAAAAGGAAGAAAAAGCCATAATTGACAAACTGGAAAAAGATGCGGAAAAAGCCAATTCGGTTGCGGTAAAAAAACTGGCTTATCATTTGACCGTCAAGTTTGATGGATTGAAAACAGTAGGCATCAAATACGTGGATGGCAAAACGGCGATTAAAGCGAATACTAAAATCACCAAAGATACTTTCAATAAGGTGGATGTAACGAATCTTGATATCAATACAACCTGGTTTGAAGAAGATCCCAAAAATGCTTTTGTAAGGCAGTTGTATTCCGATTATCGTAAAGTACTAGCGGATATTGAAAATGAATTGAAGCGCGAAAAACACAAAATTGTTGTTGGAGATGAACTGCCGCCGGGTATTGTACAGCTGGCCAAAGTCTATGTAGCGGAGAAAAGAAAACTGTCAGTCGGGGACAAGATGGCTGGTCGACATGGTAACAAAGGCGTTGTCTCCAAGGTTGTACCGATGGAGGATATGCCCTTTCTGGATGATGGCACACCGGTTGATATTATCCTCAATCCGCTGGGCGTTCCGTCACGTATGAATTTGGGTCAGATATTCGAAACAACATTGGGATGGGCCGGATTTAAGTTAAACAAACATTATGCTACTCCGGTATTTGACGGGGCTTCTTATGATGATATCATTGAGGAGCTTAAAAATGCATCCCTGCCGGAATCGGGCAAAATAAAATTGTATGACGGCCGAACCGGAGAAAAATTTGATCAGGATGTAAATGTAGGATTTATTTACATTCTCAAATTATCACATCTGGTTGATGATAAAATTCATGCCCGTTCAATTGGACCATATTCACTGATTACGCAACAGCCACTGGGGGGTAAAGCTCAGTTTGGTGGACAGCGTTTTGGTGAGATGGAAGTATGGGCTTTGGAAGCCTATGGTGCAGCTTACACATTACAGGAAATTTTAACGGTTAAAAGTGATGACGTCACCGGTAGATCAAAAACGTATGAGGCAATTGTCAAGGGTGAAAATTTACCGGACGCCGGCACACCTGAATCCTTTAATGTTCTCGTCCGAGAATTACAGGGATTGGGGTTAAAAGTAAGAATGGAATAGCTGCACGGTAACGCTATAAAGCCTAAACAGTTTGATGTAAGGAATAGGAGTTGATATCTTGAATATTAGAAAAGGTCTCAACAAATTTAACAAGATTATACTAGGGCTGGCCTCTCCCAACGATATACTGGAACAATCGTATGGTGAAGTTACCAAGCCTGAAACAATCAATTATCGTTCCTTTAAACCGGAAAAAGACGGTTTATTCTGTGAAAAAATATTTGGTCCGGTAAAAGATTGGGAATGCCATTGTGGTAAATACAAACGTATTCGCTATAAAGGCATTATCTGCGACAGGTGCGGCGTTGAAGTGACGCAGAAAAAAGTAAGACGTGAGCGCATGGGGCATATCAGTCTTGCGGTACCGGTTGTGCATATCTGGTTCTTCCGGTCGTTGCCGTCGAAAATCGGCTATCTGTTGGATACTTCGCCGAAGGATTTGGAAAAAATCATATATTATGAAAATTATGTGGTCATTAATCCCGGTAAAAGTAACCTGAAATTTAAACAACTAATTGACGAGGAAGAGTATTTCAAACAACTGGACGCCCATGGTGAAGCAAATGAGGATTTGCCCGATGACGACGAAGAAAAATTTGTCGCAAAAATTGGTGGGGAAGCTATTCATCAGTTGCTGAAAATGCTGGACGTGGAAGATCTGGCTTATAGCCTGCGCAAAACCATCCGTGAAGAAACATCCGAACAAAAGCGCGTGGAAGCACTTAAACGGCTCAAAGTAGTCGAATCTTTACGGGTTAAAGAATCCAATATGGAATATCGAAACAAACCAGAGTGGATGGTTCTGGATGTTATCCCGGTCATTCCGCCGGAGTTAAGACCATTGGTTCCGTTGGAAGGCGGTCGTTTTGCCACCAGCGATTTAAATGATCTCTACAGAAGAGTGATTATCCGGAATAATCGTTTGAAAAAATTACTGGAAATAAGAGCTCCGGAGGTCATACTGCGCAATGAAAAACGAATGCTGCAGGAATCCGTGGATTCTCTGTTTGATAATTCAAAACGTTCTTCAGCCATGCGTTCCGACGGTGATCGTCCTCTTAAGTCTTTATCGGATATGCTTAAAGGAAAACAGGGACGTTTTCGTCAAAATTTATTGGGTAAACGCGTGGATTATTCCGGGCGTTCTGTGATTGTCGTTGGACCGGAACTCAAAATGCACGAATGCGGCCTACCTAAGGATATGGCCATTGAATTATTCAAACCGTTCATTATTCGAAAATTAGTTGAACGCCGTTTCGTGAAAACGGTCAAAAGTGCCAAAAAACTGGTGGAACGTCGCGGTCCGGAAGTATGGGATATTCTGGAAGAAATTATCGATGATCATCCGGTAATGTTGAACCGGGCGCCTACACTGCATCGCTTGGGTATTCAGGCATTTCAACCGGTTTTAATCGAAGGTAAAGCCATTCGGATACACCCGTTGGTTTGTGCTGCTTTTAATGCCGACTTCGACGGTGACCAGATGGCTGTACACGTTCCGCTTTCCTATGAAGCACAGGCTGAAACTAAACTGCTTATGTTATCCAGCCATAATATATTATCGCCTTCCAGCGGTACACCGGTAGCTGTCCCCAGTCAGGATATCGTACTGGGCTGCTATTATCTGACTAAGATGAGAAAAGGCGATCTGGGAGAGGGCAAAATGTTTGCCAGTGAACAGGAAGTTATCGCCGCTTATAATAGCGAAAAAATAGGCTTGCATGCCCAGATCAAAGTGCGAATAAAAGGCGAGATTATAGAGACGACGGCCGGCCGTGTGCTGTTTAACCAAATCGTACCCGATGAGATCGGTTTTATTAATGAATTACTGGCTAAAAAATCATTGTCCCTAATTATTGGAACGGGTTTTCGTCTGGCCGGCAATAAAAAGACAGCTGATTTTCTGGATGAACTGAAGGCTCTCGGTTTTTACTATGCCATGAAATCAGGCGTTTCGGTAGGATTATCCGATATTGCAGTACCGCCGGAAAAACAAATTTTTGTAGACAGGGCCAGTGAAGAAGTTGATGAAATCCAAATGCAGTATGAGCATGGTTTTATTACAGAGGGTGAACGTTATAATAAAATAATCGACATCTGGACGAGGGTAACTGCCCAGGTTGCTGAGACCATGTTTTCAAAACTGAGATTTAATCAGCAGGGATTTAACCCATTATTCATGATGTCCGATTCCGGTGCGCGAGGCAGTAAAGAACAGATTCGCCAGCTGGCCGGTATGCGCGGATTGATGGCTAAACCGCAGAAAACATTAACCGGACAAACCGGAGAAATTATTGAAAACCCGATAACGGCCAACTTTTTGGAAGGTCTGTCTGTGATTGAGTATTTCATATCCACACACGGTGCCCGTAAAGGTCTGGCGGATACAGCTCTTAAAACAGCCGATGCCGGTTATCTAACCCGCCGTCTGGTGGATGTGGCCCAGGATCTCATTGTAATGGAAGAGGACTGCGGAACGATTTTAGGCCAGGATATAATGGATTTAAAAGAAGGCGAGGAAATTATCGAACCGCTTTCCGATGGTCTTCTCGGTCGCGTAGCGGCTGATGATGTGATTGATCCTATGACC
>WJIP01000068.1 GCA_014730185.1 Caldithrix sp.
ATAACGACTTTCAGTAAAAAGTCAATAGTTCGGGGTAAATTGATAAATTTTTAATTATTATCTGTTTCCATTATTAATTTTGCATTATTTTTATTACAAAAATCAGATATTTTTTCTCTCTGTAATTTTCCGGTGTGGGTATAAAATAATTTCTTTAAAAGAAATATTTTCTTAGGCCTTACATGTTTAGGCAGGGTTTTGATGATTGAAAAATCAAACTTTTCACAGCATGCAAGGCCAACTTCC
Source organism: Caldithrix sp. (assembly GCA_014730185.1). GTDB lineage: Bacteria > Calditrichota > Calditrichia > Calditrichales > Calditrichaceae > WJIP01. The sequence goes on from WJIP01000068.1 coordinate 247, forward strand.
TCTCCATATTTTTTGCTTGGCATTGATATAATAGCAAACTCTCCTCTTAGTCCAGATATACAAAGACTGTGTTCCAATTCAACCGGGCTTATTTTTTCTCCTCCCCTGTTGATTATTTCTTTAACCCTTCCTTTTAGGTAGTAATATCTTTTTCTGTTTATTATGTTGTAACATCCAACATCACCCGTGGCAACCCATTTTTTCCGCCTTATTTTATCTCTTCCCCAATAGCCGTAAAAATTTGATTTGGAATGGATTAAAAGCTCTCCAATCTCTCCTTCTTGATTATTTTTACCAACTTTTATTTTGACACCGGTAAGCGGCGTCCCGACAGATGGAGTTGGAAGCATTACTTTTTTATATAATTCATCGTTTAAATCAACTGGTAATGTACAGGAAAAGTTAGTACTTTCGGAAAGTCCAAATCCCTGAATAACTTTTACTCCCCAGTCATGAATAACGTTGGGTAATAAATCGGGATTAAGTGGCGCAGTCGCTGTAAGGATATACCTCAATTCTTTATTTGGTTTCCAGCTTTTTTCTATGTTGTAAAGATTATATAAAATTGGAGGAACCACACTTAGTATGTTTACTTTTTCATTAGATATTATTTTTAAAAGATTGGTCGGGGTTTTATTAAATAATATCCATTTGCAGCCTGCGAGATAAGTTGTAATCATCGCCAACCCATGTGCATTACAATGAGTTAATAAAAGAGGGCTTGCAAAGATCGTTTTCTCGTTTAACCTATGGTGTTTAATTAACGATTTTGCATTAGCAACCCAATTATCCCATCCAAGGCACACTCCTTTCGGAGCCCCCGTGGTTCCAGACGTATAGATTATTGTAGAGATATTTTTGATATTTTCTTCTTTGTCAATCACGTTATTTATAATTTTCACCCCTTCGGTATTTACTATTGCCCTGGCTCTGCAATTTGAAATTATGTAATCCAATCTTCTCTTTTCTTCCAAGGTGCTTACCGGCACTGCTATAGCCTTTATACGATAAATTGCGAGATAGGCTACAACAGATACGGGGGAATTTGGTAATTGAACTACAACTCTATCGCCTTGCTTTATGCCGGCATAACGTAATTCAGCGATTTTTAAGTTTATTCTTTTAATAATCTCGTCAAAAGTTATCTCTTCATCTAAGAGCCCGTTTTTATAATATTTTATCCAAATATCTTTTTTCATTTTTGATTTTCTAAAACAGACGTCAGCGCATTTATTGAATGCCTAATTTTACCCCACCTTTCGGCAAAGGTTATCCTCATAACTACATCGCTGGACTTATAACCGTATCCAGCGCAGGGCATAATTAAGGTTCCTGCTTCCATTAAACGTTTAGCTAAGTCCATATCACTGGGAAACCCGTCAACTTTAACTGTTATATTAAAACAAGCATTCCTGTTTATTATTTTTATTTTAGGATTTTTAGATAGATGTTTTATTATAAATTTTTCTTTTTGAAGCAAGCTGTTTAGTTTTTTCTGCATAGGGTTGGGATTATTTTTCATAACACCTATTTCAATGTCCAATAGATTGGAAATTGCATCGTTCGCGGCACGGGGAGCGTTTCCCATTAATCCTCTTACATGTTGGATAACACCTTCATACCTGCTTCCGATAAATTCTTTGCCCGCAATGATCCAGCCAGTTCTGTATTCAGCTAGACCGTAATGTTTTGAAAAAGAATTAATTCTTATAACATGCTTAGCCTGCACCCACGGACCATAGTTTAAATTCTTTCCGATTACAGGCAAAAAATTTTGCATCTCATCTATTATAAGAAAGATGTTATTTCTTTTTGTGCGATCAATCAGATAATTTAAAATATTTGCCGGAAAATATTCTCCGTTCGGATTATTGGGATTGGTTATAAAAATAATGTCAGGTTTGAATTTTAATATTTCATCAATCTCCCGTTTTGTTTTTGGTGTGCTGCCTTGAAAATTTGTAAAATCAAATCCAATTATTTTTGCGCCAAGCACCTCAATTGGCCTCTGAAATAATTGATAATGCGTAGGTCCGATGGTTGCAATTTTAACTTCAGACCCTCTTTTGTTCCGTTGTATTATTTCCTCAATTGTAATTTCCACACCAAACCAAGCTCCTGCAACCATAACGACATTATCTGGGGTATATTTTGTTTGCCAGCGCAAATTTTCCAGCTGTACAATTTTTTCTCTGATTATTTCTTCGCCTACCTCCGGACCGTAACCTAAAGAAATCCTATGTCTTTTAGGGCCAAGAGAGTCAATAATATCTTTGTTTAAAATTTGTTTTGGGTGTGTATATGCACCTCTGTCCAAACTGCTTTTTAAAATTCCTTTGTCAATGAAATCTCTTAACAAGGCGTAGTATTCATTAAACGCACGCATTCGTGTTCTTATGTTTTCAGTTGAACTTATATTATACCTCATAAAACTATTTTATAATTTCTGTTTTATCTCCATTGATAATTATAACTTCTCCGTCGCGCAAAGGTTGAAATGGTATATTATTTCTTTTATAATAGTCTATTTCCCTGTCAGTTTCTTCAGATTCCGGATGGTCAGAATTATAATGAACGGCTATGGAAAAATCAATCAGCCCAAGTCCAGACCATTCGGTTTTCTTGTCGTATCCTTCAGTGGTAATTTTCGGATCGTCAGAAAAATCTACACCGTGCAAATCCTTATGCAGAACGGCACAGGCCGCGCTGAAACCCGCATAAACAATGGCGTCCTCTCTTAAGAGCCTAGTGATAACTCTGTCAAAGCCGCTCTGCTTCATTGCCCGCCTTAGCAAAAATGTGTTGCCGCCATTTATCCAAACCAAATCTTTCCGCCTCAAGTATTTTTCAAGCTTATCGGCTTTTCCGAAATAGTTTTGCAAATCAAGCTCTTCCGGCTTAAAGCCTAAATCTGAAAGCATCTTTATTTCACTCAATAAAAATTTATCTCTTGTTTCGGGCTTATGATCCAAGGCATTTAAAATTACCGCAACATTTTTTCCAAGTCCAGTTAGTTCAACTAATTTTTCAGGATGATTTCCGATTTTAAATGATGATAAGTATAATCTCATAGTATTAGCTTATTTCTCCGCAAATATTTTTATACATTAGCTCTTTTATTTTTTCTAAATTCCTAGTTCTCCCCATACACCACATAAGTTTAGTTAATGCCGATTCTTTTGTCATATCTTTGGAAGAAATTGATCCGCTTTTAATAGCCAAATACCCTCCCTTATATTTATGATCTAATCTGCCATATGGGCATTGCGAAGCAATAACGACGATTTTTTTATCCTTAATCAAGTCTACTATTACCGTGATCAGATTGTCAGAAATATTGCCGTCCCCATATCCTTCAATAACAAACGCCTTATAATCTAAAACCTGCTTGAAAAAATTTTTTTGCAACTGCGGATTTAATTTGACCGTAATAACACTGGTATTGATTTTCAAATCTAATACTAACTTTTTATTTTCATTCTTTTTCAATTGTTGTCTATAATTTATTTTTCCGTTATCAATTTCAGCTAAATGCGGAAAATTAATACTTTCAAAAGCCGCGAGGCTATTACCGTTAACCTTTGACGCACGACATCCCTTTATCAACTTGCCATTAAAAACAACATAAACACCTGCTATCGGCTCGCAGGCCGCAACAACACTGTCTGCAAGATTTTTCTTGGCATCAGAATTTTTTTGTTCAATAGGAATCATCGCTCCGGTTATTATAACCGGCTTATCAATACCTAAAAGCATGAAAGAAAGCATTGACGAGGTATAAGCAAGAGTATCCGTCCCCATTGTAATAACAAAACCATCAAAATTATTTACTGATTTTGCTATAAATTTTGCAATTTTTATCCAATCCCTTGGATATACTATGGTACGCACCATTAACCGGGTAGTCTTTATTTTTGCAATCTTCAAAATCTTGGATTCTTGAGAAAGTAAATATTCAGGAGAATATTTTGGCACCAAACCTTCTTCAGATGAAAAACATGCAATTGTTCCACCAAGACCGATCAGAAGAATATTTTTCATATTTTATATTAGATTAAACTTCTACTAAAGGCTTAGATTCGTCCTTAAAAGCATAACCATTTTCTTTATTTAAAAAGCCAAATGTTAAACAGATTATTAATCCTATCCCAATGCTTAATACTGCTGATAGGACGATAAGGTTGACATTCCCGGTAACATTTGCATAGATAGACATTGGTAAACCTACTAATAAAGAGAGTGTAATAGCCCAAAATGCCCCTTGCTTATTTAACTTCTTCCAATATAAGCTCAAAACTATTGGGAAAAAACCAGCAGAGGCTAATGCCCCATAAATCAAAAATACCCACAAAAGTTGAGGCTGTAATAGCGCTATACCTGTGCCCAGCAATGCCATCGCCAGCATTATTTTTCTGGACACGCTAAGAAGTTTTTTATCATCAGCGTGCTTATTTATATACTTTTTATAAATATCCACCGTTCCTAAAGAACTAATGGCGCAATAAGCAGAATCAAGCGTAGAAGACAACCCGGCAAATGCCATAAATACAAATAGTATTAAAGCGGATTTGGGCAAAAAATACCCTATTACCAAGGGTCCTACCATTTGAGGATCGGATACATTGATTAACGAAGCAAATTGAGGACTTGCGGCTACAAACCCAAGAGCGCTTAAAGTTATCGGTACCAAGCCAAATAACAGACCTCCTACTACAAAGGTTTTGACAATATGGCGGTATTTTACGGCAAATCCTCTTTGAAAAAACATCTGATCTCCAATCGGCCCGGAGATTAGACCAAGTGTTGTGGCTATGCCAAAAGAGTAAGCTATCCAAAGATTAAAAATATTTCCGAATTCTCCCGTTACTCCTCCAAATCCGTTTGTAATCACAGAAATTCCTCCTGCCTTAATGACAACCCACGGCACTAAAATAAAAGCAACAATTAGAATCATTAGCATCTGGATTATGTCGGTCAATATTGAAGCTTCCAATCCGCTGATAAGAGAATATATCAGGGCTATTAAAGATAGCGATAGAACCGCTAAACTAAAATTCATTCCAGTTAAAATATGCAACAAAGTTCCACCAGCTAAGCAGTTTATTATGATAGCGCCAAGCTGATATCCGAAAAATATAACCAAAAACGCTAAGTGAGTTTTTTTATCGTTATTATAGCGCTTTAGTATAAACTCGGGTAAAGTATATCCTTCCGGCATTAACTGCCTCAATCTTATAGCCAACGGTGCAAATATAAAAAAACACAAAATGTTGGGCACAATAAACCAAAAAGCGCCGGCTATGCCTTGAGTATATGCTTGCAGTGAAACGATAAATATTGCCGGGGCCCAAATCCAGCTAACAGCAATACTAAAAGCGCCTCTTGGCCATGAAACTTTTCGACCAGCTACTAAAAACCTCTCATTTGTAATTTTTCTCCGCGTTAAAAAATACACCAATGAAATCATCGCAATACCAAAAATTAACAATGTTATAAATCCTGTTGTTTGTGATATTAAATACATAGAATGTTAAATTAATAAAATTATTTTAGCGATAACTATAACTGTTGAATAATTTTATTCTTTACTTCTTCCGGTTTTAAATTGATTTCTGAAAGATCTTTAAGGTCAATCCATTTAATCCTATATTCACCTTTATATTGAGTTCCAACCTGAAATTCCGGCCCTTGTCCTGTGCCTATTTGTCCACCAATAACGTCGCACAGATAAAAGAATTCTTGCTGACCTTCTGTTTCTGGCTTATCGCTAGATCTTTGTAGAAAAAGTTTCTGCACACCTACTCTAATTCCCAATTCTTCAAGGCATTCTCGCTTAATAGCTTGTTCGTGGGTTTCACCGGATTCCACGCCGCCGCCAGGTATAACCCAGTAAGAACCGCTGCTTTTAATGCGGTTAATAAGCAGAATTTTATCAGAATTAATAATGATCGCACGGGCACGTTCTATTATTTTTTTGTAATATTAGCCATATTCATAAAGAGTTTATAACATCTTTTAATTTATTGTCTAGATTATCTTATTAAATCATCAAGTGAAATGCTGAAAGCTTCAGCAAGCTTTTTGGAAAATGAAAAATTCGTAAATTGGCGGAGAGTGAGGGATTCGAAGGGGCCAAGCCCCACAACAAGTGCGAGGGTTCTTCACCCTCACCACCTTAAAACCAAAGCCATCCTTTCAGGATGTTTTGTTTTTGCGGAGAGTGAGGGATTCGAAGGGGCCAAGCCCCACAACAAGTGCGAGGGTTCTTCACCCTCACCACCTTAAAACCAAAGCCATCCTTTCAGGATGTTTTGTTTTTGCGGAGAGTG
>WJIP01000069.1 GCA_014730185.1 Caldithrix sp.
ACGATACTCGGCAAAAGCATTAATAAAGGCAAATTTTGCCAAAAAACCGGGTGCTGTAATTCCCCATCCGCCGGTGTGGGGAAATTTGGCCCATTGACCATAAGCGATGAGATTGAGGTATTCAAAACGTAAGATAGGATAGGATAGGTCCAAGGCCAGTGCCAACTGAGATTTTTCTTTGGCTTTATTGATGTTAAAAGGTTCACTGTCCAGGTTTTGCCTTTGCCAGCCTAAGGGATCCGCAAGATAATCTTGATCATTGATGAGTGTAGTATCCAAACCGGTGCGAATAAGGTATTCTTTATTATCGGTAAAGCCATCACCGTCGCGGTCAAAATCAGTTTCATCCGGTTGTTTGTCATTATCGCTGTCCACACTGTACTTTCGGTTATTGGGGAACGCATCCAGATAGTCCGGCACACCATCGTCATCGTCGTCATTCAGTGCTTTGTATTGATTACGGTCAAACACCACACTTCCACCAATTTCCAGATCACCCAAAACTTTGTAAGACAGGCGTCCGGCCATTAAACCGCCGCCATCGGTAAACTCCCCGAAATCGTTAATCATGCCTTGAAAACCAGCGTTTTGTTTGTTCACTGCAAATTCGGCTCCCGTGCGGATAACCCTGGGATATTCGACCGTATTCGAGTAACGGTTCATTAAGATACCGAATCCCAGCCGATAATTATCGATGGCACCGACTTTTGTGTAAAACGGGTCGTTGGGCTGGCCCCAGCGAACGTAATAGATTTTTTCAAAAAAATCTCGAGCGTCGTCCCAGTTTTCCTTCCGGATATTACCGTCTTTGTCGATATATAGACTCAGATCGAGAGCAATGCCCAATTTGCCGACAGCAAATTCCGGTCGGATACCAATTTGATTGTAAATTTCATCGCCAATGGTGACGGCTCCAATAGCAATGCCACCTTTATATTTCTTTTCCTCAGTTTCAGTCTGTTCTACACTAGGTTCCTTATCGGATGCAGGGCCCGGTGATGGTGCCTGCGGGCTTTGTGGCTGGGAATCATCGGATCTATATCCATTCGGTTTACCGGTTTCATGAAGTTCCTTTTTGGGTCCCTTCCTGAGGCTCCTTGCGGCTTGTTGAATCAGTTGTATATCAGCCTCGGTTAAAACTACCGGTGGTTGCGGTGGCTCTCCCACTGAAATGGATGATTTTTGATTCTTGCTTACGGTAATAATGTTTTCTTCATCCAATCCGCTGTACTGTACCTGACCTCTGGCCACCATGATTTCACTTTTATCCGGACCGTTGGATAATAAAAATTGTGTACCGCGTATAGCTGCTACGGCACTTGGAGATTCCACCCGGAAGGATTTGAAAAAGAATTTACGCACGTCAAAGTAGAATTTACCCAAACCTGTAAATAAACTCGCATTCTCTTCCTCAGCTTGTGGGATATTTTTAATTTCCAGTATGGAATTTTCCAGAAGTTTTGTAGTGGCTCCAGCAGAAAACTCAATTTCGCAAATGGATTCACTGAGGGTACGTACCAAATCCTTTTCTTCCAGCGGCATATTTAATGAAGCTTTTTGCCACCCCTCCGTATTGGATACTTTTTTTACTTCCACATCACCGAGTAAAAACCGAATGGTTACATCCGTTTGCGCAAACAAAGATGTAATATTAAAAAATAAAAGCGCTAAAAGGATACGTGCGCCCATAATGGAACCTCCTCCATTAGCTAAAAAAATACAATACTATAATTTGGTAAAAATGGCTGAGAAATCCAAAAACAAATGGGATGAAAAAGCGCCGGCAGGACTGTATAATCAAATTATAATCGAATGTTATACGGTTAATTTATTAAAATCAACCATCGCTATACACAAGGGATTGATGAAAAGCGTAAGTTGTATGACTAAAGTGTTTCGGGAAAAGTACGAGGAGGGAGACTCGAACTCCCACGCCCTTTCGGGCACCAGATCCTAAGTCTGGCGCGTCTGCCAATTCCGCCATCCTCGCTGAATAAGAATTGCCAATATATAATTTTAGCGGCTTATGCGCAAGCCTTTTATTGCCATTCCGATACCATGCGGGCAAGCTCTTTACCGCTTTCTGCATTGTGCAGTTTGTGTCCGAATTGATTGCTGTTTTCGCCGGACAGGATGCCTGATTTGGAGAGTATGCGTTCTCCATAATTACTTTCGGCTTTGAAGGAAATTTGTAAATCCGACAACCTATGATTGCGCCAGATGGATTGAGGTATACTTTCCAATCCCCATTCAATATATTTTACATTATTGACATGACGATTCATATCAATGTCGCTTAATCTGACCTGAAATGGTTTTTCATAGTCATAATCTTTTAATTCAGGTAACTTATCAAACTCATCCTTAAGGGCTCGGCCTTCATTTTGGTTTGTAATCTTTTCCAGCTCATCGGGAATGCGCAGCGGCCGTCGATTTACAAGATTGATCATCATCCAGGAACTGGTAGCCACTCCAATTTTTCGATCGTGCTGATCAAAAATCCGAAAATCACGAATAGCAAACAATCCGTCTTTTTGTGACGGCCAGGTTTGAATGCGCATTTTTTGACGCCAGAAAGGATAGGCTGTCATCTGAACATGTAGCCGCGAAAGCACCCATGTCATTTTTTGCTTATATAATTGTTCAACGGATAACCCCAAATGATGAGCGTGATTACCGGCTGTTTCCTGGAGGAAATTACAAACGTTCTGTATGGAAACCTTACCATCGGGAGTAACTTCGTAAGCACGAATCTTAAAAATTTCATCCCAGATCAACGATTTTCCGTTATCCATGTTACGTCCTTTTTTGAATTCGGAGTTGTTTTTCGTTTGAATTAATGATTACAATGTTCTGCACAAAATGTACAATATAAACAAAGAATCCGTTTTATGATAATACAATTTTATTCAATAAATTTGCCATGCTTAAATTTGCATTGATGCGATGACATTCTGAAATTAAGTGCCTATGATTAAAGTGAGGATAGTTTGGTGCGGGTAAAAATCTTTAGAGAAGACCGATTGTTGGACGATTTTTTCCAGGTGGATGTGGCGGAGTTAAAACATGAAACCTTCGATGGACAGTGGTCGCCGTTGGTACGCCGTTTTAACTTAAACCGAGGCGAAGCTGTCGCTATTCTGATCTATGTTCAGGATAGCGACCGTTTGATTATGGTCCGGCAATTTAGGTATGCCGTTCATGTGACAGAGCAAAACGGCTGGATTGATGAAATCGTGGCTGGGGTGGTTGAGGGTGACAATGCCGTGAGTTGCGCTTATCGGGAGTGCATCGAGGAAGCTGGCTATGAAATTAAAGATTTGCAGGAGATAGCCACTATTTACTCCAGCCCGGGTATAACAACGGAACGTATCCACGTTTTCATTGGTTATTGCGATCAAAAGGATAAAAAGCATGCCGGGGGAGGGGTAGAAAGTGAAAATGAAGATATTAAACTGGTAGAACTATCGAGAGAAGAAGCCTATAATCGATTAATCAATCGGCGGATTAAAGACGGAAAAACGTTATTGGCCCTGCAGCATTTTTTTCTTAAACATCCGCGATTAATGCCTCAATAAGGGATGGTATAGATCGTAATTGTCCAGAATTTTTCTTGTTCCCTCGGCGACGGTAAGCAGAGGATTGGATGGTCGGCTAACCGGAAATCCTAATAAATCTCGGAGATATTGGTCAAATCCTCGCAAAAGGGAACCGCCACCGGTGATTATCATACCATGGTCAAGGATGTCCTCCGACAGATCAGGGGGTAATTGTTCCAGAGTTTTAAATATGGCTTTGGTAATGGCCTGGATTACAGCCCGGAAAGCGTTATCAAATATTGAATTTGATAGTTGTAGTTTACGAGGCAGTTTATTGATCAGATCCAGACCATTAACACTGAACATTTGTTCAGGAATGGAAGGTCCGAACTTACCATATCGGAGCTTGACCTGTTCTGCGGTAAGACGTCCGATCTCCAGATGATATTCGTTTTTCAGAAAATTGATTAAAGCATTATTAAGATCGTAACCGGCGATTCGTACGGTTTCGTCAACGACAATCCCCCCGTAATTGATGACCGCGATATCAGTGGTTCCTCCGCCAATGTCCACAATCATGGAAGCTTTACCCCCGAACACATCCAGTCCGATTCCCACAGCGGCGGCCATTGGTTCTTCAATCAGATGTACATGCTTACCTCCGGCTTTCACAGCACTTTCATGAACACCGTTTTCTTCCACAGCTGTTATACCGCTTGGTACACCAACCACGATGCGGTTTAATAGAAATTTGGGGAGACGTGCTTGTTCGATGAATCCTCTTATCATATCTTCGCTGGCTTGAAAATCGGCTATAACGCCGTTGGCAAGGGGTTGTAATACCCGAAGTTCTCGATGCTCCCGACCCTGCATATCCATAACTTCCCGACCAACGATTTTCTCTTTGCCGCCGGCAAGATAGGCGATAAGGGCCGGCTCATTGATCACATACCCACGTCCCTGCACATAAATAACTACATTGGCTGTGCCCAAATCGATGCCGATATTTTTTAAAAAATGAAATTGCCAGGCCATAGATGTTTTCTTAACCCAAATATTTACAATCTATAACAAGAATTTTCGGGTATTTATTCATAATGTCGGTAGAAACAACTCGCAACTTTAAAATTATATGGTGCGGCAGGATATAAAAAAAGCCCATCAAAGATGAGATGGGCTTGGAAACATCAGACAGAATGCATATTATTGTTTTTCAGGGTCTTCCTTGTCGTCTTTGTCATTCTCTTTAGCATCGGCTGATTTGTCCGAATCATCTTTTTTCGGTTTCGTCTCTTTTTCTGCTTCCGGTTCTACAGTACTTTCTTTCTTCTCTTCCTCTTGTGCAGATTCTGTCTGTTTCTTATCTTCGGTTTCCTTTTTATCCTGTTCGGCAGCTGGTTCTTTTACGGATTCATTTTTCGAACCGGCTTCTGAAGTTGTTTCGGCTTCAGCTTTTTTCGGTTTACCTTCGGCTGCCTCTTCTTCCTTCGGTGTTTTGGCTACTTCCTCAAGTGTTGTCTTTTGTACGCCTTGCTTGGCCATATAATCTTCAAACTCTTTACGTTCTTTATCCTTAAAGTAATCGGCCACCGATAATACTATTTTTTTGTTTTCCTTATCAAATTCAATCACTTTGGCCGGTACATCCGCGCCCTCTTCATAGACATCGGAAGCTTTTTTGCCCTTTGGCAAACCGAGATGATTATTCGGGATAAAAGCATCCACACCCAGCGGTAAGGTTACGATTAATCCCTTTTCAATAATGCGGTTGACTTTCCCTTCCGTGTCCGTACCCACACCATAGTTTTCCGCAAACGAATCCCATGGATTGGCATCGATCTGTTTGTGGCCCAGAGCAATGCGTCGCTCGTCGCGGTTAATACCCAGAACCACCACTTCGATTTCATCGCCTTTCTTTACTATTTCGCTGGGATGGCGCACTTTTTTGGTCCAGGACAAGTCGGATATGTGTACCAGACCATCGATACCTTCTTCCAGTTCAACAAAAGCCCCGAATTGGGTTAGGTTGCGTACAATACCTTTGTGAACGGAACTTACCGGATAGCGTTCTTCGATGTTTTCCCACGGATCGGGTTCCAGTTGTTTGAGTCCCAGGGAAATTTTCTTTTCTTCCGGTTCCACATTCAAAACCACAGCTTCCACTTCCTGACCGACATTTAAAATCTGGCTTGGATGTTTGATGTGCTGCGACCATGACATTTCAGAGATGTGGATAAGGCCCTCGATGCCTTTTTCCAGCTCAATAAACGCACCGTAATCCGTCAGACTGACTACGCGGCCCACAATCTTTTCATCGACGGGGTATTTTTCTTCCACATTGGCCCAGGGATGCGGTTGAAGTTGTTTGAGGCCTAATGATATCCGATCTTTATTCTCATTGTAATCAAGGATCATCACTTCTAATTCCTGATCCAGTTTAACCAGCTCCGAAGGATGGTTAACGCGGCCCCAGCTCAGGTCGGTGATGTGCAGAAGGCCGTCTACGCCGCCCAGATCAATAAATACACCGAAGTCGGTAATATTCTTGACGGTTCCGGTACGAACCTGACCTTTTTCCAATGTGCTGAGAATTTCCTGACGTTGGCTTTCCATTTCTTTTTCGATCAATACCCGTGATGATACCACGATATTTTTACGGGCATGATTAACTTTTACAATTTTGAAATTCATTTGCTTACCCAGATAAGCATCAAAATCACGGATCGGTTTAACATCGATTTGCG
>WJIP01000070.1 GCA_014730185.1 Caldithrix sp.
AAAATTGTTTGCCAATAAATTCAAATTATTTATACCTATGGGAGCGTTAGCCGCAATCGGAAAATGTATTAATATTTTATCGGATAGTTTGTCTTGAATGAAGGCTGTATCCTGTGTTGATGTTGTTTTATTTAATAGAACACCTTTTATGGATAAGTTGAGTTGCACCAATTTATTTTTGATATCCACCGATTCCGACACGGATAAGAGATCGGGATTGACCACTAACATAATTTTTGATGTATTGGTATCGTGCAGCAGCCCATCAATGCTCTGATAGGTGTTTTTTTGTTCACGGAGTGCATTCATGATTTTATCGTTTTCCCATTCCTTTTTACCCCATTGAATCCGGGATATAACTTCTTTTTTTTGTAAAATTTGTTGGCGTAACTGCATGAGTTTATCCAGCCACAAAACGGATAATTGCGGTAAATTAAAAAAGCGCATGGTTAAGGCGGTGGGCGGCATATCAAATAAGAAAAGGTCGGCATCCCCAAAGGTTTTACTGGCATGTTCAAAGGCTAGCATCAAAGCATATTCGTGCAAACCGGGGGCATACTGCATTACATTTAAGTGTTTATCCAGATTAAAGGCGGTTAAATAATTATACTGGGCTTTAATATGCTGACGGGTTTGTTTGAGATAGTGGTCCGTCCACTGTTCCATGTCCATCTGCACCACCCATACGCCGGAAGCCACCTTTTTAGGTTTTTGCGATAATGGGCTCTGCCAGATGTCCGCCTGATTATGCGCCGGATCCAGAGAGATGATATAAATGCGTTTATAGATGGATTGGAGGGCTAACGATAAGAGCGCGGTTACGGTGGATTTGCCAACGCCACCCTTACCCATGAGAAAAATATGGGGAACGGAACGCGCTTTCATGTCAGTTGACATCCAGGTTGGAAAAGAGTTCGGACAGTGGTGCGGCAGAGGTGGGTATCTTATCCAGCATGACCCGGATGTCATTTTCCATGTACGGTATTAACTCAAAAGTGATGGGTACGGGCGGCGCCGGAAGACCGATAAAACCACCCATCACCAGCAGCGTAAAAATATGTTCCAGTTCATCGATTTCCCAATGCAGATGAGCAACGGCTTTCTGCCGGGAAAATAAATCGAATCGACGAAAGATTTTTTTTATGGCGGCCACTAAACGGTACATGGTGTTAGCTTCCAGGGATGTTTACCCGCTCGCCTTCTATCTTCTCAGCGGATGTAAAAAAGCGAATGATTCCTTCCACAATAATCCACACAACAATGATCAGAATGAGCGTATTGATCACCGACAGCAATACATTGTTACCGCTCATAAATTCGTTTTGATGGATAATAGTGGCCCACAGTGTCATGATGGCCATAAAGAGTGCCGGTATACCCGAAACCATCCACTTCATTCCGCCTTTGGTTTTTAAATAGAGGGTCACGATGATGAGAGCCAGAGCGGCCAGGGTCTGATTGACGGCTCCAAATAAAGGCCATAAGGTCAGCGCCCCCGTACCGTCGGCGCCGGAGGCAAACGCCAGCAGTGCCGCCGTAAGCACCACAAACAACGTGGCCAGATAACGATTATTAAAGGACTGGATTTTCAGATCGTTGCCCAGCTCCGAAACCACATAGCGCTGAATGCGGGTGGCCGTGTCCAGCGTGGTGCCGGCAAAGGAGGCCACAAACACGCCCATGATCACAATGGCCAGTTGTTTGGGGATGCCCAGCAGGGCAATCATATTGGCTGCCCCAACCACAAAAGCGCCCACTTTGGAGCCCAGGCCTTCGGCCGCCGTCCAGGACGCATAGTGCGTATTCCAGGCGGTGCTACCCAGCAAGGTCTGGCCATCGGCCGTTTGATAACCTAATCCGATACCGGCGGCCACGGCAATAATCACCAGGGTGGCCAGGGCTCCTTCCACCAGCATGGAACCGTAGCCCACAAACAGGGCATCGTTTTCGCTCTTCACCTGTTTGGCTGACGTTCCCGAGGCCACCAGGGAATGAAACCCGGAAATGGCCCCGCAGGCGATGGTGATAAACAGAAAGGGCCACAAGGGCGGCGCTTCGGCCGGCGTCATTTGCACCGCAGGCGCTACGACTTTTAATCCTCCAAATACGGAAGCCATCAACGCCCCGCCCACAAGTAAAATCATGGCAATGATTAATTGATAGGCATTGATAAAATCACGGGGTTGCAACAAGGTGGTTACGGGCAAAACCGAGGCCAAATAGGCGTAAATTAACAAGATGATCGTCCAGATGCCGGTGGCCGGAATGCCGAACAGCGCGGGCATATCCAGGGGCAAAAGACTGCCCAGGAACATGGTCACATACAGGGTAGCCACCGCCAGTATAGACCACAGAACCACATTGCGGCCTTTTTTGTAAATCTGGTACCCGAGAAATATGGCGATGGGAATTTGCAGCCACACCGACAGCACCGAAGTGGGATACAAATGAAAGATGATGGCAATCACCAGACCAAATACGGCAATGACGATCCATAAGGCCAGAAAGACAATCAAAAAGAAAAAAATGCGGGTGCGGCTGTTAATGTATTTGGAGGTGAATTCGGAAATGGACTTACCCTGATTGCGCATGGAAATGACCAGCGATCCGAAATCATGTACCGCGCCCATGATGGCCGAACCAAGAAATACCCACAGCAGGGCCGGCAGCCAGCCCCAGATAATGGCAATGGCAGGGCCCACAATCGGTCCCGTTCCGGCGATGGACGTAAAATGATGGCCGAAAATGATTTCCTTTTTGGTGGGCACGTAATCGATGCCGTCCTGTTGCGCTATCGACGGGGCTACATTATCGGCTGATAAATGGAAGATTTTTTTACCGATAAACCGGCCGTACAGCCGATACATCAGCAGATAGCCGAAAAAGGATACAGCCAGAAGTACAATAATTTCCATAACCTATCCCAGGGTTGTTTTGCATACATTTTAAATAACTGTAGTATTTGCCTTAACGCTCTTCTGCACAAAACCGGATTTATTATTTACCAGATTTTGGAAAGTGTTGCTCAACCACCCGCTACCCCCCTTTTAATATCCCCCCTGACAGGGGGGATACAGGGGGGTCAATAGGTGTTATTTTTTGATAAAACGTCTGACACTACCCTGCCTTAAATGATTTATCCAAATCTAATCTATCCAGGCAAAACGTTAAATTTAACACAATTTTCTTTTATTTCAAACTACCATTCCGTGCATCAAACTTCATAAAAAATTTATAACATATCGATGGCAAACGACATTCCATAATTTATAGATGAATCCATTGCGGTATTTGACTCAAATCGATATTCCAGATCAGGGGCAACAAGAGCAGCACCAACAGGGTTATCAGGATGGCGCCCATGATGTTCAGAAACAGACCCACTTTGACCATCTGCGGGATGGTGAGCTGCTTACTGCCGAAGATCACGGCATTGGGCGGTGTGGCCACCGGCAGCATGAAGGCATAGGACGCGGCAATACCGGCGGCGATGATCGGTCCGTAAGGATGGATGGCCATGGCCACGGCGATGCTGCCCATAATGGGAATCAGCATGGCGGAGGTGGCTGTATTGGAGGTAATTTCCGTCAGGAAAATGGTCATCAAAACCACAATCAGAATCATAATCATGAAATTGGTTTCCTGTAATACGACCAGTTGTTGTCCGATCCATTGGGCCAGTCCCGATTGCTGAAAGCCGCCGGCCAGGGCGAATCCGCCGCCGAATAGCAAAATGACATCCCAGGGGATGGTCACCGCCGTTTTCCAGTCCAGTAGAAATGTTCCACTTTTAAAATCAGACGGAATAATGAACAATAATAAAGCCCCGGCAATGGCGATGGTGGCGTCGTGTATGTTTTGCAAGGCTTCGATGTGGATAAACCCGCGTACAATCCAGCTCACGGCCACCAGCAGAAAGACCAGCAGCAGCCGTTTTTCCTCAACCTGGATAGGGCCGATTTTGGCCAGCTCCCGGCGAATGACCGCCCGGCCCCCGGGTAACTGTTTTATTTGCGGGGGCATGGCCACTTTAACCAGATAAAACCAGGTGATGACCAGCATGATAACCGCCAGCGGCAAACCGATGGTCATCCAGGCAGCAAAACTGATTTGCTGACCGTAGGTCTTTTCCACAAAGCCCACCAGGATGGTGTTGGGCGGCGTACCGATGATGGTGGCCACCCCGCCGATGGAAGCGGCGTAAGCAATGGACAGCATCAACGCCGCGCCGAACTTAAAATGCGGCGGATGGGGATTGATGTCTTCGATGCCTTGATCGCGGATAAATTCGGCGGCCTGGTTGATGATGGCCAGGGCGATGGGCAGCATCATCATGGCCGTAGCCGTATTGCTGATCCACATGGACAGGAAAGCCGTGGCGATCATAAATCCCAGAATGATGCGGCTGGGCGACGAGCCCACCAGACGGATGGTGTGCAGGGCGATGCGTTTGTGTAAGTTCCATTTTTCCATGGTCACGGCGATAAAAAAGCCGCCCATGAATAAAAAGATCAAATGATTGGCGTAGGGCCGGGTGGCCTGGGCCGAAGGCATCACATTTAAAATGGGATACAAAGCGATGGCAGCAAAGCGGTGGCCGGTATGGGAATGGCTTCGGTAATCCACCACACGGCCATCAGGGCGGACACGGCGGCCACGCGCAGCGCTTCCGGTTCCATGGTATTGGGAAGCGGCAGGGAGAGAATAACGGCAAAGATCAACGGACCAAGAAAAAAACCGATTTTTTGGTAGCGCTGGTACATAATGCCTCCGCCGGTTAGACGCTAATGAATTTCCTGTTCGTATAAATTAAGGGAAATTATCAATGAAACAAAATACACGGTTTAAGAGAGGTATTTATAGTGGTGGTATCTATTCAATCCCCGGCCATGAATGACCGGGTTAGCCAGGAACCATCAAAGCATTATTGATCTGCTTTGAGCTTTTATAATAAAGGGTATTAAATGGTTAATCCAGGGCTTCGGCATGGCGGTTCCATTGGAACAGACCGGGAAAAAACGAAAGCCTACTAAATAATAGAAACAGGCCGGCCGCTGCACAACCGGCCTGTAATGATCGGTTACTTGACCAGCAGCATGCGTTTGGTTTGCACAAAATTACCGGCCCTGATGCGGTAGAAATAAATTCCTGACGATAAATTCTTACCATCAAAAATGGTTTCATGCAC
>WJIP01000071.1 GCA_014730185.1 Caldithrix sp.
AAATCCTTGGCCATTTCCGTATAGCGTTCCAGATAGCTTTCCGAAACTTCCAGAAGTTCAGTGGATTGCATAGACAAAGTGACCAGCATATTACGGAAATGTTCTTCCAAACCCATTAAAAATTCATTGAGATCATAGCCGCTGTCAAAAATTTTCTTAGCGGACTTAATCAGCTCTTTCAGATTACCTTTTTTGATGTGTTCAGTAATTTCAAAATAGATATCCTGATGAATGACTCCCAGAGCTTTGGCTACGGTATCAAAGGTGATTTTATCGCCGCTAAAGGAAATAATCTGATCCAGAATGCTCTGGGCATCGCGCATGGAGCCATCCGCCTTTTTGGCAATATTAAGGACAGCCTCATTGTCGATCTCAATTTTGTCGGTTTGGGCAATATGGTTGATGTGCTCGGTAATGGTTTTTAGAGGAATACGTCTGAAATCAAATCGCTGACACCGGGACAAAATGGTTGGCGGCACACGGTGAATTTCCGTTGTGGCAAAGATGAACAAAGCATGCGCCGGTGGCTCTTCCAGGGTTTTCAGCAAGGCATTAAAGGCTTCTTTGGTTAACATGTGTACTTCATCAATGATGTAAATACGATAGTTACCCTGCGAGGGTGTAAAACGAATGTTTTCACGTAAATTACGAATTTCATCAATACCCCGGTTGGATGCGCCGTCGATTTCCAGGACGTCCAGAGAGTTGCCCAGCGTTATAGCTTTACAGGCCGGACATTCATTGCATGGCGTGGGGATCGGCCCCTGTTCACAATTGACCGCTTTGGACAGAATTCGGGCTGTGGTAGTTTTGCCTACTCCGCGGGGCCCGGTAAAAACATAGGCATGGGCAATACGATTATTGGCAATGGCATTTGACAGGGTCTTGGACACATGTTCCTGTCCGATAATTTCATCAAATTGCTGAGGGCGCCATCTTCTGGCAATGACCACATACGACATTATTTTATTTTTCCCCGATCGAAACATAAAAGCCAGGTGTACCCACGGCACATAGAACGAACGCTGACCGCTGCTTCCTTCCGGACCTGACGGGGTTGAGCGCCGCTCCATTGCGTGGGGCCTGGCTTAAATACGCTTGAATACTGTTCAATAATTCTCTTGGTGCTAAACGTTCAAAGATCCATTTAAATCAATTAATAAATTTAATACAAAGACAAAAAAGAATCAAATTATGTTCAGGGCGATAGAGCTTCCCTTTTATTTATCCTCTACGAGGATATCTTCTATGTAAGGTAACATGTTTTTTTACAATAATACAACATCTACGATGTTGGTTTTTGTGCCGGGATGATCTTATGATGATTATCTCACATTTAATCGGAATTGTATTCGCTTTACCACTTCGACATAATTTTTTATAAAGAAAATCCTCGTAGAGGTTCAATTATTTTAGTCATGGGACATCGACATCATTTTTAAATCCCTGTAGGGGATTCATGCTATTCTGATCATTCTTATTTAACTGCGAGGATACGTTTCGATTGAGAGGTATTTCTGCTACTTCCCTGCCCAAATTCATTATGGGTCATACTAAAAGATTGCGGCGGTTAATCTCCTTTTACCGGAACGAAATATATCCCGTTATCGTTAATGCATCTTATTTGGTAATCAATGGAATATTTGTTATTTTTGCCATTAATTTTATTGAAGATATGGATTGTAAAGCATGCATGAAATGTCCATTGCCCTAAACGTGGTCGATATTGCCGTGCAGAACGCCCGACGGGAAAAGGCACAAAAGATCAATGAGATTGTCCTGGAAGTCGGCGCACTGTCCGGCGTGGTGGCGGAAGCTTTGCAATTCTGTTTCAGCTCGGCCTGTAAACAAACTATGGCCGATGGCGCCACCCTGGAAATCATACATCAACCGGCGGAAGCCGTGTGCGATCAGTGCGGGCATCAATTTGATGCTGACCAAATGTTAAGCGCCTGTCCCCAATGCGGACAAACCGTAATGGCTACCCAGGGCGGACGGGAACTAAAAATTAAAAGTATAAATATTGATTAACCACTCTTTTACATAAAGGGGGCTACTATGTGTGATACTTGCGGATGCGGACAACCCGGAAATGCCGTCACGTTTACCCGACCGGGGAAAAAAAGTCATGAACATCAACATGCGCACGATCACGGCCATCATCATGATCATAACCATGACCACCATCATCACGATCATGATCACAGTCATGGGCACACGCATGAACACGGGCGTGAAATCGAAATCGAGCAGGACGTATTAGCCAAAAACAATCTGCTGGCCGAGCGTAACCGGGGATACTGGGAGGCGAAAAATATCCTGGCCCTTAATCTGGTCAGTTCACCGGGATCCGGTAAAACCACCCTGCTGGAAAAAACCATACAAGATTTGAAGAACGACTTGCCGTTTTATGTGATCGAAGGCGACCAACAGACGTTACAGGACGCCGATCGTATCGATAAAACCGGGGCTCCCGTTATTCAGGTGAACACGGGCAACGGCTGCCATCTGGATGCGGAAATGATTAACCGGGCTTTTAAAGAACTGTCGCCTAACGAACAATCGGTTTTGATGATCGAGAACGTGGGCAATCTGGTGTGCCCTTCCCTGTTCGATTTGGGCGAGGCTCATAAAGTCGTCATTATCAGCGTTACCGAAGGCGACGACAAACCGCTCAAATATCCAACCATGTTCAGCGTTTCGGATATTTGCATCATTAATAAAATCGATTTGCTGCCGCACGTGGATTTTGACGTGGAAAAAATGAAGGAATACGCCTTAGGCGTCAATCATCATCTGCAGTTTTTTGAACTGTCGGCGCGTACGGGAGAAGGCATGGATCAATGGTATGAATGGCTGAAAGCACAGGTTAAAACAGAAACGACTACCCGATAAAATCTATTTTATAGTGCTATCATACATTTTAAATCGATTTTATCTTTATATTGTCTTCTGCATACACTAAGGCTGTACAACATGTATGCACTGGTCAGTCTTGAATCAATTTTTGAGTCAAATGAGTAATATGCAATCAGAATCCAATACAGTACACCGGGAGTCCATCCATGTAAACGGCATTGTGCAGGGGGTGGGGTTCCGCCCTTTTATATATAATCTTGCCGCTTCGTTGCAACTTGGCGGCTACGTATCCAACAACAGCGATGGTGTGATTATCGAAGTGGAAGGGAATGATCAGCAAATTGATGCCTTCGTTACCGATCTTAAAGAAAAGGCACCGCCTCTTGCGGATATCATCGACATTCAAAGACGCGTTGTTCCATCCACTGGGGATAGCCGGTTTACAATCCGGCCATCGCAGGATAAACAAGATAATCAAACCTTGATTTCTCCGGACATTGCTATTTGCGACGATTGTTTACAGGAATTATTTGATCCGAATGACCGGCGTTATCTCTATCCGTTTATCAATTGCACCAATTGCGGACCGCGCTACACCATCATCCGAAAAATTCCTTATGACCGGCCAAACACAACCATGTGCACTTTTGAGATGTGTCCCCAATGCCGAAGGGAATACGATGATCCGCAAAACCGGCGCTTCCACGCCCAACCTAACGCCTGTCCGCAGTGTGGTCCAGAGATATGGCTGGAAACGAACAAAAACCCGGAAATATCCCATTCAAATGGGAATGTGTTCATTAACAGCGTTCGATTATTGGACGAGGGCAGCATATTAGCCGTTAAAGGACTGGGCGGATTTCATTTAGCTGTGGATGCTTATAATGATGCAGCCGTTCGACGTTTACGGCAACGCAAGAACCGGGAAGAAAAACCGCTGGCCCTGATGACCGATGATGTGGAAACGATCCGGCAATTTTGTACAATAACAGAATCCGAACGCGAATTGTTGGAAGACAAACGACGCCCTATTGTTCTGCTCCAAAAGAAAAATTCTAATGCCCTCAGTCCGTCATTGGCGCCCGGTAATAAACGTCTGGGATTCATGCTGGCCTATACGCCGCTGCATTATGTGTTATTTTATTATATAAGAAAACAATTAAATATGGATCATCCGGTTTTAGTCATGACCAGCGCCAACCGCTCGGAAGAGCCCATTGCCATGACCAACGAGGACGCACGGCAGCGACTGTCGGACATCGCCGACGGATATTTGATGCATAACCGGGATATCGCCGTAAGAGCCGATGATTCGGTAACCGTCTTGTTTTCGGAAAAACCTGAATTTTTAAGACGCAGTCGCGGGTATGTGCCAAGACCTGTGATGATGGATATAAACGGTCCGTCGGTTTTGGGTTTAGGCGGCGAGCTCAAAAATACCATCTGCATCCTAAAAAACAGGTACGCTTTTCTTAGTCAACACATTGGCGACCTGGAGAACTACCGCGCTCATCAGTTTTTTACCGCTTCAGTCGAGCATCTGCAAGCCATTCTGGATGTCGATCCGCATGGGATTGCCTGCGACATGCATCCTGCTTATTTCTCAAGGCAATGGGCGAATGGCCAAACGCATAAAACCGTTTTCAAAATTCAGCATCACCATGCCCATCTGGCGTCTGTGATGGCCGAGCACCATTTAGATCAACCGGTAATTGGTATCATTCTTGACGGAACCGGATATGGTTACGACCAAACCATTTGGGGCGGTGAGGTATTAATCGGCGACTATTTGAACTTAGAGCGCTATGCCTGGCTGGAACCGATGCCCCTGCCCGGCGGCGATCAGGCTATCAAGGAACCCTGGCGTACAGCTGTCAGTTATCTGTATAAAACATTTGGACCTGCCCTGCCCCATCTTCAGCTTTCGGAAGACAAACCCAGTCATCTGATAACGGAAATGATCGATAAAAACATCAACAGTCCACAGACCAGTAGTTGTGGTCGGTTGTTTGACGCAGCCGCGACCATAGCCGGCGGCCGCCAAACCATCCGCTATGAAGCGCAGGCCGCGATTGAACTTATGCAGTCGGTTGACCATATCAATGTATCACCTTTGGATTATTCCTGTGAAGCGCCGGTCATTCCGGTTCAGCCGCTTATCCGGGCGGTTGCCCGGGCAGCGCTCGATGGTCAACCCCAATCGATTATTGCAGCGCGCTTTCACCGGACGCTTATTGATCTTTTTGCCGACCTGGCGGAGAAAGCCGCACAAGACAGCGGAATTTCCACTATCGTGCTCAGCGGCGGCGTTTTCCAGAATGAAATTTTACATAACGGATTGATTGCATCGATCGAATCTAAAGGCCTGCGGGTTTACACCAACCATCAGGTTCCCGTCAATGACGGGGGTATTGCATTGGGTCAGACCGTCATCGCCCGCCACCTGCTCAAACAAGGGAATAATTCGGTTTTGTATCAACATTACAATCATTAAAGGAGTTCTATATTATGTGTTTAGCTATACCCGGTAAAGTGATCGAAATTTATGAAGAGAATGGACTGACCATGGGTAAAATCGATTATAGCGGTTCCCAAAGCACGGCTTGTCTGGCTTATGTTCCGGAGGCCAAAACCGGTCAGTACGTGGTGGTTCACGCCGGATTTGCTATTTCCATTATGGATGAGGAAGAAGCCCAAAAAGTATTCGAGGCCTGGGACGAAGTAACCGACGCCGCCCGTGAGCAGGGTTATAATGTAACCAATGAACCCCTGGCTGAGAAGAATAAACGAAGAAGTTAACCGTTTAATCAAATAATAATTGTCATCTTACACAGGATTGAACCATAGGTTTGAAAAAAATCTACAAACCGCAACTGAACGTGACTTATGAAATACTTAGATGAATTCCGTGATCCGAACATCGTAAAAAAAATAGTAAAGGATATCAAAGATACCGTCACTCAGCCCTGGGTTATTATGGAAATATGCGGCGGTCAAACCCATTCTATTATCAAAAACGGTATTCACCAAATGCTGCCGGAGGAAATTACGCTGGTGCACGGACCGGGTTGTCCGGTTTGCGTGACGCCTTTGGAAATGATCGATCAGGCCATTGCCATCGCTAAAACCGACGGCGTCATTTTTACATCCTTCGGAGATATGCTGCGCGTACCCGGCTCACACAGCGATCTATTGAAAGCCAAATCCGAAGGCGCCGATGTGCGCATGGTCTATTCCCCCTTAGAAGCTTTGAAACTGGCCCGTGAACATCCGGATCGAGAAGTGGTGTTTTTTGCCGTCGGGTTCGAAACCACAGCGCCGGGCAACGCCATGGCCGTTTATCAGGCAGAAAAAGAAGGATTAACAAATTTCAGTGAACTGGTCAGCCATGTGCTGGTGCCGCCCGCGATGAAGGCGCTGCTGGACGATCCCCAAAACCGGGTACAGGCTTACCTGGCGGCCGGTCACGTTTGCGCTGTAATGGGCTGGGAAGAATACGAGCCCATTGTGCAAACATACAATGTGCCTATTGTACCCACCGGATTCGAACCGATGGATCTAATGGAAGGCATTCGTCTGGCGGTTGGCCAACTCGAAAACGGCCGGGCCGACCTGGAAAACCAATACAGCCGGGTGGTTAAACGACAGGGTAATACGGAAGCGAAAAAGATTATCAATGAGGTTTATCAGGTATGCGACCGCAAATGGCGCGGCATTGGTACCATTCCGCTAAGCGGATGGCGACTGAACGACGAATACCAAATGTACGATGCGGCTAAAAAATTCAATGTGGGATCCATAGAGACCATGGAATCGGATGTGTGCATTAGCGGTATTATTTTGCAGGGATTAAAAAAACCACCGGAATGCCCCGCATTCGGCAAAGAGTGCACGCCGGAACATCCTCTGGGCGCCACTATGGTCAGCAGTGAAGGGGCCTGTGCCGCCTATTATAAATATCACCGATAATTAAGGAAAAACAGCGATCAATGTCTGAAAAACAATCCATGTTAGAAAAATTTTCCTGTCCCCTGCCACAAACCAACTATGATACCATCCAGATGGCTCATGGCTCCGGCGGTAAATTATCCAACGATTTGCTAGAAAAAATTTTTCTGCCCTGTTTCAGTAACGAAAAACTGAATAAGAATCGCCTGGAAGATCAGGCTGTTATTGAACATAAAACCGGTCGATTGTCCTTCTCCACTGACACCTTTACCGTACAGCCTATTTTTTTTCCGGGGGGTAATATCGGCGAGTTGGCTGTTAACGGTACGGTAAACGACGTTTGTATGAACGGCGCCATCCCTCAGTTTTTGAGTGTTGGATTCATTATTGAAGAGGGTCTGCCCATTAAAGATCTGCACGATATTGTTGTATCCATGCGCCAGGCGGCGGATGACGCCGGGGTTACCGTGGTTACCGGCGACACAAAAGTGGTGAATAAGGGGAGCTGCGATCAATTATTTATCAATACCAGCGGCATCGGCTGGATAGCGGATGATGTTAACATTTCGGCCAAAAACATTAAAGCGGGCGACCGCATCATTGTATCCGGTACCATCGCCGATCATGGGATGGCCGTAATGACCAGCCGGGAGGGGCTTTCCTTTGAAAATCGAATCCTCAGCGACACAGCGGCATTGAACGATCTGGTAAAAGTCATGCTATCATTTAATCCGGCCATTCATGCCATGCGCGATCCCACCCGCGGCGGTGTGGCCACAACCCTGAATGAACTTGCGGTTATGTCCGGAACCGGCATGCGCATTTACGAAAACCGTATACCCGTTAAAAATGATGTGCGGGGCGCCTGCGAAATATTGGGCATCGATCCTCTGCATGTGGCTAATGAAGGCAAGTTATTAGCCATTGTATCCGCCAATGAGGCTGATCAGATTGTGCAGGCTATGAACCGCCATGACCTGGGTAAAGAAGCGCGCATCATCGGTGAAGTGGTTAAGAACCATCCCGAACATCTGGTTATGGAGAACATTTACGGTGTGGAACGGATTATTGATATGCTGGTCGGCGAGCAGCTACCACGCATTTGTTAAATGACAACCGTTGGCCCCGCCTTTTGAATAAGCCACAAGGCGCCTTCGATATTTTCATCAATAATACGACACTCTTCTCTTTGCAGGGCAATATAGGATTGCATGAGAGACTTCAGCTCCGGTACTTTCTGAATCAACTCTTCGCCCCTGCGACTAATGCATTCCAGGTATTCCCGATTAATCTTAATGGAATTCTCAGTGGTCGAAATTTCATGCACGATGGTATCATCATAGCTTGTTAAAGCGCGGATGGTCTCTTTATGACTGCGGTAATGCTCATATCCTTATCGTTTTATGGGATTCGACCGTTTTAGAAAGCCGTCATCAATAATCATAAAACCGCCGCTTCTGACCTGGCGGCGCAGTTTCCCAACCGTTTCCGGGAGCGACCCGAGCAAACCGCCCAGAGAAGCAAAGATCACCGTATCAAACCGATGTTCGGTTTATATAAATTGATGGATATCTTCAATTTTGAAAGCGCACAGATCTTCTACCTTTTGCGCCCGAGCCATGCGGCGGGCCTCTTCGATAAAAACCGGCATAGCGTCGATGCCCACCGTATTGCAACCGTACAGCTTAACAATCTATATTAAAACCGCCCCTTTGCCGCATCCAAGGTCCAGCACAACCGTTCGGTTTTTCGGCAAATTTGTACTTTGAATGGCCTCTAGAGTGGCTGCACTATCGCTGCCCAAAACCCACATATCCTGCAGCAAAAAGGATAAATGTTTGAGCAGATTTCCATCTATTTCCATAAAATCTGAGATGGAATTTTTAAGCTTTGCCGACAATTTGCTTCTCATGGCGATCAACCAAAATATTCGCTCTGCCTCCTGTTGTCCCAGAGACAAATCAAATTATGCTTTCACGATAAACTAAGCTTACCTTGAGTATAATCCTGTTAGTACCTTACCCACTTCTGCATTATCCAGAAAATTGCCGCGAACGGGATCTTCTTCATCCGCTTTTTCGATAAACAATTCGCTGCCAAATCCTTTGGCATAAAAAGGAATCAGCGAATTAGTATGGCCGCCTGAATGCCATTCCATGCCTGGCATTTCTCCCATACCGTTATTCTGGAGCGGTTTCCAGATCTCGTTATAGTCCATGCCTTCTTTATTTTCGGGATTCGAGCCGGGCCCGGTTAAATATCCGGTTTCATGATCGCCGGTGACAATTACCAATGTCTCTTCCCAGGAGCTGTTTTCTTCCACCCAGTTTACGCCCACTTCCACTGCCCGGTTAAAATCCATTTCTTCTTCGATTAACCGACCGGAAGAGTTTGCGTGTCCGGCCCAATCCACAGCGCCTCCCTCGACCATTATGACAAATCCACGCTCATTATTATCAAGAACATTCAGGGCCGTCTCCGTCATTTCTCCCAGAGTGGGTATGTTTTCAATAAAGGGGACGTCAAAGGCGTCGGCTTTTTTATCGCCGGGACGGTCGAATTGCAGCGTACTTCTGATTTTCGGAACGCCAATGACCCGCTCGGGCGCCGGGCCGTCGGCTAATTCGATAAAGCTATCATAGTCCTCGATGAGTTCCCATGTTTCCAGGTCCGCATGGCCGTCGGCTTCGTTGCCAACCGTACCGGCTTTCAAAGAATCCCATAACGACTCGCTTCCGACGTATTTGAAGGATGTGTCTTCGGTCGCCTGTCCCGTTTTGTCAAAGAGCGGATGCCCGCAACCCATGATGACATCGGCTTTACTCCTGGTTATCATATCACGGGCGATTTGCCGGTAATTATGACGGCTGGAATTATGGACTAAAAATCCGGACGGGGTAGCATGGCTAAACATAACGCTGCTTACCACTCCGGTAGACTTCATTCGTTTCTCCGCCATTTCCATGATATTCGGGAGGATAACGCCGGTGGTATCCACGCCAAGAGCACCGTTATTGGTCAACACGCCTGTTGATAGTGCGGTGGCCGAAGCCGCCGAATCGGTTGGTTTTTGCAGTACATAATCAAAGGATTTCCAGGCTTTGTCCGGTTCATAACCATGACCGTTTGCCGGATAGGTACTCATCGCTAATTTAACGGGAAATTGTTCATAGATCTGGATGCCGCGTTCGCCGTTTTCATACAAACTGGCGGCGTCAACTTGGTAATACCCGCAGCCATCGCTTATAAATATCAAAATATTTTTGGGAAACTTGTCCTCTTTCTGGCATGATACCAATAAAAACAAAACCGACATTAGAATGGTTATTTTGCCTGCAATATTGCCCATAATAATCTCTCCTAAAATTTTTATAAAAATTATTTAATATGTAAAAACATACTATAGATCATCCATAATTCTATTGCAGAATTGTAAATCATTATTCAATTTCGCAAGAGCGTATAATAATGATCATTTGCCCGTATTGAATATGAAGTTAAAATGTAAATAATTAAATAAATACCGGCAAAAAAAACGTAGTTACTCTTTTACTTTATAGAATTAGACCCTTTCAAATGTGTGAAATCCGGTAATGAGAAAGTCGGCTCTTTATTCTATCACAATTCCGGCATGTTGTTAAGGTACTGTATTAAGGAATATTCATACATATAATCGCATTGTAATTTGTGTTCATACATAATACTTTAGACTTAACACATGTATTCTATTGCAAATACAAGGCAATCTATGAAGATAGTAGAGAATCCTGCCATCGACATAAAAGAAAGTTTTATCTCTTTAGATTTTTCAAACCAAGTTAGCATGCCATTTTCAGATAATGGGTCCAAAAAGCCTAAAGTAGGTTTGGATTGTCTTTCTCTGCCCCGATATTTTTCGGGAGCCGCCTATTATATTTATTATCTGACCTGTCATTTATTAATGAAACAAAGAAACCATGGTTATGTTATTTTTTGTAAACCCAGACATGTTTCCTTGTTTCAAGAGTATCTTTCAAAAAAGGATGCGATTGTTTCTGTTAACATCAAAAGTCGAGTTCATCAGCTTTTAACATATGAATTTCGTTTAAGATCCATCATTCGAAAACACGATGTTCAATTATTTCATGCAACCCACTATCTTACACCAAAACCACATTCTTCATATCAAATAATTAACACTTTTCACGATTTGGGATATTTAACTTATCCGAAATACTATGCCTTACTTCGTCGATCTTATTTTAAAGTTCGTATGCGAACCTTTTTGAAACGCAGCCGAAAATTGATTGCAGTCTCTCAAAGCACGGCTAATGCTATCCATCACTTCTTTCCCCGACATTCGAAAGAAATCTTTACGATTCATCCCGGTACCGATCACCTTAAGCAGATAGAGCAGGAATTTGAGATTCAAAATGGCAAAACGCCCTTTATACTTAGTGTTAACAGCTTCGAAAAACGAAAAAATTTTCCATTTATTATCGATGTATTCAACTGTTTGAAAAAGGATTATAATATTCCTCATAAATTAATTCTTGTTGGACCGCCGACCAATGGCTATCAATCCATCCAAAAATTCATTACGAAATCGCATTATAAACGAGAGATTGTTATCCGACATAATCTACCATTACAGCAAATTCGTTCACTTTATCATCAGGCTGATTTTTTTCTAAGTGCTTCGACTTATGAAGGATTTGGCTTTACTCCCTTTGAAGCAATTTCAATGGATTGTCCAACATTTCTGTTACGCAATCATATAACCGATGAAATACTTGGTTCTCAACCTTATATTTTCAGTGAATTGAACACGGAAAAATGGGCCAAAACCATAATGAATGAAATGAAGAACGGATATATCAACCGGGTATCGTCCAAATCTACGGATAAATTAACATGGCACAGAACCGCACAAAATATAATTGAGCTACACAACAATCTGTTGCGGCAGAGGACACATGTTCATGATTAGAGAACAATTAATGACAACCATTAAAATGGCTCATCGTTATGGAAATGGTTTTACCCGTGAGCAGGTATATCAATTTTTACCTATTAAAATGGATCGATATAGATTCAATTCTATGGTTGATGCGCTTGTAAGTACCCAACAGTTGCGAGAAGTACAGTCAATTTTATTGGCAGAAAATGTATATAACAGCCATTTCCGGCATCAACTACTCAGTCGGGGAATCTTTGATGCATATAAAATTTATTTGAAGGTTTTTGCCCATCTTCCTTGGGTTCGTTTCATGGCATTAACCGGTTCCAATGCTTTTGAATCGTGTTGCCACGAAGAAGATGATATCGATTTATTTGTGGTCACAGCAGGTGATCGTTTATGGATCACTTATCTATGGATGGTTTTACTGAGCAAGTTAACCAATAAACGCAAATATTTATGCTTAAATTATCTGGTTGATGAAGATCATCTTACGGTTTATCCGCACAACTATTTTGCCGCAGTACAGCTATTACAAATGCGTCCGTTATTCAATGCCCATTATAAAGAAAAACTGATTGCTAAAAATAGTTGGATTTTTAATGAACTTCCCAATATGACAACTCAATCTAATACGGAGCCGTTTTACCGGCTGAAAAACGATGATCCAATTAAAAAAATCCGATTTCATAATCCGATGCGACACATCAATCGGTATATCTTTAAAACGTACGCAAGGCGATTGCAGAAAAAGTACACATCTTTAATTGGAAATAGCATTATTTTGAGAAAAGGTGAGGCTAAACTCCATCGCGTCGATTACAGCCGCAGCTATGATAACCATGTAAACACATTAAAAAGAAAAGTTGTCTAATGAAAGTATTAATCAGTCATTCGTATTTTCTGAATCTGGATCCTAAAGAGGCGGCCAATCGCAAGCC
>WJIP01000072.1 GCA_014730185.1 Caldithrix sp.
ACAAAATTCCAGATCAGAAATAATAAGATAAACATCTGCAGGCCTGCATTGTTAATCCAGATCCCTGAAGCTATCATTGCCAGGAATCCCAGAATTGCATGCTCCAGTTTATCGTATTTAATGATTGTACCATTCTTTGTCAGAAAGGAATCATCTTTCCAATATCGGATATTATTATTCATGACTCACGCCTCATGTAAGATAATTAAGTTTGATCAAATATTTTAACGCATTATATTTCTGTTTTATTTAATAATTTTTTAGGAGCATTAATTTAACTCGTGCATTGCACCCTTAGGCCTGATAAATGAATGCTGCCCGTTCCAAACCCATGTTTCGTTACCTAATGGTTTTAACCATAGCTTCCATTTTTGGATTACAGGTTTGGCGTACCATATTTAACAACTTTGCCGTTGAGGTTGCCCACCTGGACGGCAATCATATCGGTGTTATTCAGGGCATCCGAGAAATCCCCGGTTTTTTAGCCCTGTTAGCCATTTTTGTCCTTCGTTTTTTTAAGGAACATCATTTAGCCGCACTGTCTATCTTGATTCTGGGATTAGGTTTGGCCTTAACCGGTTTTTTCCCCTCATTTACCGGCATTCTGCTAACCACACTGGTGATGAGCTTTGGTTTCCATTATTACGAAACTACCAATCAATCCTTAACGCTGCAATATTTTGATCGAAATACAGCGCCATGGGTATTCGGCAAACTAAAGAGTTATGGCTCCGCTGCGAACATAGCTGTGGGGGTAATTATTTTTTTTATTTCATCCTTTTTAACCTATCAACAAATTTACCTCTTTCTCGGAAGCATCATTGTCTTCATTGCCATCTGGGCTTTTAATCAAAATCCGGTCGACAAAGACATCACCCCACAACACAAACACATGGTTTTCAAAAAACAGTACTGGCTGTTTTATTTTTTAACCTTCATGGCCGGTGCCCGCAGACAAATATTTGTAGCCTTTGCTGTCTTTTTGTTAGTAAAAAAATTCAACTATTCGATTCATGAAATAACTGCTCTTTTCGTTATCAATAATATTATTAATTATTTTTTAAGCCCTTTAATAGGGCGGGCAATCATCCGCTTTGGAGAACGCAAAGTGTTGTCTTTTGAGTATGGAAGTCTGGTCTTTATATTCCTGGCTTACGCTTTTACCGAATCCCGAATAACAGCAGGAATATTGTATGTGTTGGATCACATCTTTTTTAATTTTTCGATTGCCATACGCACTTATTTTCAGAAGGTAGGTAAAGCCAAAGACATCGCTCCCAGTATGGCTATGGGTTTTACCATTAACCATATTGCCGCCGTCATCATCCCGGCAGTTGGAGGCTTGTTGTGGATGGTCGACTATAGAATACCCTTTTATGGTGGAGTTTTATTGAGTTTTATCTCGCTGGCAGCAGTACAACTTATCACAAGAAGTCTTAAAAAATTTAAGTTTGAATCACAGGTATCCGATTAGCATATTACATGGTTTGGAAGAAATGAGCAAGGGAAAGCCCGGTAATCGCATGATTTGTGAAAATAATACAAATATTTGAATGGCTGAAAAAATACCGCTGAATTTTAAAGCAATATGCTGATTACCTCCCTGGACATTTTTGCAAGCAGAAATAATAGCAACAATACATTTGGTTTCATGAAATGAAACTTATGAGTTACAGTTGAGTTTTATATCAATCGAAACGGTGAGAAATTAAATATATATTTAGCTGGGAGCGCCAATTTTATGCATCAATTATATTGGAAAATGCTGGTTCTGATTGCGTTTGTCGTATTTAGCGTTTCCGATGCTGCACATGCTGATATAGCCGACAGCACGGACTTTACGTTTAAATCCCTTCAACCGCAGAACAAGCATCCTAGGACGGGACAATTAATAAGCACGCTGCTCTCTCGTACCCATTACAAGAACAGAGATATTGATGATTCACTCTCTTCCAATCTGTTCGATAATTATATTGAACAACTGGATCATAACCGCATGTATTTTCTAAAATCCGATATCCAGAAATTTGAGCAGTTTCGTTACAAATTAGACGATGCCTTAAAAACAGGGCAACTCGGATTTGCCTTTTCTGTATATAATACCTTTCAGGAACGTTTTAAAACGCGCTTTGACTATATTCAGGGCCGTTTACAAAAACCATTCGATTTTACCTTAGATGAACAGTTTCTGGTAGATCGCAGTCAGGCAGCCTATCCTATCCATCAAACTCAGGCAGATAGTATCTGGAATAAATATCTTAAAAACGCAGCCCTAAAATTAAAACTCGCGGAAAAGGATGAGCAGGGTATCAAAGAAACGCTCACTAAACGGTATCGCAATTATGCAAGACGTGTCTCGCAGACATCGGATGAAGATGTTTTTCAGCTATTCATGAATGCCCTGGCCGAATGTTTTGATCCCCATACTGTGTATATGTCGCCCAAAACCAGTGAAGATTTCAGTATTCGAATGAGCCATTCTTTGGAAGGAATCGGAGCGGCACTGCGAACCGAAGATGAATACACCAAGGTAGCCGAAATTATACCCGGCGGGCCGGCGGACAAAAGTGACCTGCTGCATGCCAATGATCGTATTATAGGTGTTGGGCAAGGTACGAATGGCGAAATCGTCGATGTGATCGGTTGGCGTATAGATGATGTTGTACAACTTATCCGTGGCCCGAAATCCACCAAAGTCCAGTTGAAAATTATCCCTGCCGAAGATAGTATAAACGATCCGCCTAAAACCATTACCTTAGTCCGTGATAAAGTACAGTTATCCGATCGTGCAGCAAAAAGCGATACCCTGTTTTTACAAAACAACGATAAAAACTATACCCTGGGAATCATCAATATCCCTGATTTTTATTTTGATTATGAAGCGATGCGCAGGGGTGAGGAAAATTATTCCAGTACCACCAATGATGTTAAACGCATAATCAAAGAATTTAAGAATCTCAACGTGGATGGCATTATCATCGATTTACGTGATAATGGAGGCGGTTTTTTGAGTGAAGCTATTAACCTTACCGGACTGTTTATCGATGAGGGTCCCGTAGTTCAGGTACGGGACACCCGTGGCAGAGTTCGAACTGAACGTGATGATGATGAAGGGACGCTATATGATGGCCCCCTGGCAGTTATAGTGAATCGCATTAGTGCTTCTGCTTCCGAAATCTTTGCCGCCGCCATTCAGGATTACCACCGGGGCATCATTCTGGGATCACAGTCCTTCGGAAAAGGCACGGTTCAAAATATTGTAAAATTAAAACGATACTTCCCGCACACCAATAAAAAACATGGACAGGTTAAAATGACGGTTGCCAAATTTTACAGGATTGACGGAGGCAGCACTCAACATCAGGGCGTAATTCCCGATATTGAGTTTCCCACCCGTTATGACGCCATGGAAATCGGCGAAAGTTCTTACGATCAGGCTTTGCTCTGGGATGAAATAAAACCTGTTTCTTACCAGTCCTACAAGCTGCAGATTGACGAAACAATGCCTCAACTGAAGCAATTGCATAGAGCCCGTATGGCGAATGATCAGGAATACAAGTTACTGATGGAAGAAATCGAGGCCATCGAACAATCACACAATCGAAAATATGTGTCTTTAAATTATGAAGTTCGGAAAAATGAATTGGATCAGAAAGAAAAGCGTAAGGATAGGCGTAGGGAAATCCGTAAGGAAAAACAGAAATTAAATGGTAATGAAAAAGACGTGGATTTTATGATTGAAGAAAGCGCCAATATCCTCAGTGATTATCTCTTACTAACATATACTGAATAAAAAAAACCGCTTTAAAGTGGCTTTTTTTTGTAGTGTCAGATAAGCACACCTTCGTGTTTGAGCAACCACTCTTTGCGCCAGGTACCACCTCCATAGCCAATTAAATCGCCGTTACTACCAATGACCCGGTGACAGGGTATTATGATGGATATTGGATTACGATTATTGGCCATACCGACAGCTCTGGCCGCATTTTGGCGGCCAATTCGCTCAGCTAATCCACCGTAACTGATGGTCTGACCAAATGGTACATTACGTAACGATTCCCATACTTTTAATTGGAAATCAGTTCCCTGTGGCTGGAGAGGTAAATCAAACGCTTGTCTGTGGCTCTCAAAATAATCGTTCAGTTGTTGCTTCGCCTTACGTACCCATTTATTTGATTTGGATTGGCCTTTCTCCCGAGCAAAATGAATGCCCGTTATAGCATCCTGATTAGCCTCAATTCTGATCGAACCCAATGGTGTATCCAGAAAATCCTCATATTGCATAACTACTCCTCCCGTTATGAGTAACGGCTTAAAACTAGTTTATATGCTCCTCCGCAGCAATTCTTTTTATCGTTTCATCCTAAATTATACTAATTGACGTAAAATTAAATACTGTTAAGTGATCATCTTTTGATATGCTAAAATAGGATTTAACGAATGTACGATATCAAATGTTTAGAGGGTTTATTCTTCGTTTCTTGCAATACCAAACAGACAACGAAGCACGGTAATCGCAATTAATAGCAGAGTGACCGACATAATCTTTGGGGTTATTTAAATTTAAAGAAATTAGTGTCGTATGATAAATTTAGTATCATTGCATCTCATTATTGTACATAAACATAGGAAAATTTGGAATTAAACATTCTTAGAAATATCGTTACATAAATTATGAATCGTTTTCCTGCATGGCGTTGCGAATAGTTTCTATCAGAGTTTCGATCTTGAATGGTTTTGACGTGTAGTCGTCCATACCCTGCATCAGACATTTTTCCCTCTCGCCTTTCATAGCGTGTGCGGTCAAGGCCACTATGGGGGTACGTTGTTTGTTTTGCTCCTGTTCATATTGCCTGATCTTCTTGGTGGCCGTATAGCCGTCCATCTCGGGCATTTGTAAATCCATTAACACCAGACCGTAAGTATTGGCTAAAAACTTTTTATAGGCAATCAAACCATCTTCGGCAACATCCACTTCAAAGCCATTTTGTTCCAAAGCCCGCACAGCCACCTTGCGGTTAATGGAATTATCCTCTGCCAATAGAATCTTTTTGGGCAAATCGCTGTCATCTGCCGTTTCCTGCTTATCGCTCTTATCTAGGTCTTTATCATGCAACTGGACAGGTTGTGGTTTTATTTTCCTGCCAGATAGCAAATCCACGATCAGATTATAAAGATTTTCTTCATTAATCGGTTTTGGGAAAAAAGCATCAATATTCATTTCATCCAGCTGCTTGATTGTTTTTTTATCGATTGTGCTCAGCAGTAAAATTATTTTTGTATTTGTTGCAGGCAACTCTTCACGGATTTTATAAATCAGAAAATAGGTTTCTACAAAATTATCCTGTCCGTCAACAATTACAAGTTTATAGGGCTGCCCATCCTGTTCAGCTCGCTGTAAACGTTCGGTAAAAGGTTCGGAAGGTTTCACAAAAGAAGGACGCATTTTCCATTGAATAAATAGCTTCTGTAAAGGTCTGACTGTTTTTTCCTTATCAGATATGATTAAGACTGGTAAGGATTCAACATCAATGTCGGAATCTGATTCGTGGTCCGGAACATTTTGTTCTTCCTCAACATCTAAAGGTAGAACAAACTGGAACTGACTGCCCTTGCCCCCTTTGCCCAGCTCTTTATTTAATGAAGAAGGGCTATTTACTGTAATTTTACCGCCCATCATTTCTACAAGATATTTGGATATTGTCAAACCCAACCCGGTTCCCCCAAATCGCCTAACCGTTGAACTATCGGCTTGTTTAAAGGACTCGAAAACCGATTCCAGTTTATCTTCGCTGATACCGATCCCCGTATCCGAAACGACGAATTGAATCCAAATTTTGCTATCGGTTGAAGGGAATGTTTTTCTAGTTAACTCTATTAATACCCCACCTTCCTCAGTAAATTTCATAGCATTACCGATCAAATTCAGTAAAATTTGTCGCAGACGGCCATAATCACCGATGAGTTTATCCGGAATCGAATTATCAATACGCACAATCAGTTTAAGCTTTTTTTGTTGGAAACGGACATGCATTGGTTTAAATGATTCCTCTAATGAATCACGCAATGAAAAGCTATAAGGTGAGAGTTCCATTTTGCCCGATTCTATTTTAGAAAAATCCAAAATGTCGTTGATTATAGTTAACAATGAATTTCCGGAAGCTAATATCATTTTAACATTTTCTTTCTGGTCTTCCTGCAATTCGGTATTCAAGAGGAGCTGTGCCATACCCAGTATACCATTCATTGGTGTTCGGATTTCATGACTCATATTCGCCAAAAAGTTGCTTTTCAACTTGCTGGCTTCCAGAGCAGTCTCTTTTGCTTTGCGCATACGTTCCATATATTCTTTCTGTTCGGTAATGTCCTGGACGATACATATATAGCGCGTCTTGCTGGCCGGCGTCAGCGTTAAATAATAGAACCGTTTACCGGAATCGTTATTCATTTCAAATTCAATCTCTTTAGATTGATGATTTGCTATGGCATATTTTATATCCTCAACGACCCAGGGTAACATGCAGTCTTCGATAGATTTTCCAGTGAGGGTGGATTCCTTAGGCTCACAATCATAGTATTGTTCATTTTTAACTTCCAGGATTTTACCATCTCTATTTAAAAGTATGACCATATTCGACATGGCATTTAAGATAATACGATATTTCTCTTCCGAATCCTTTAGTTTTTTATTCGTACGTCGTAACACAACATACATTGTGATTACAATAATCAATATCAAGACCATCATAGCAATAACAATTGTAAGGAGCCTTTGACGAATGTTTGCAGGCAGACCTCTGATCTTAACTGAATTTTCATTCAGCGGATATATTTCATAATTGCTATCATAAGGTTGGCGTAAATCGTATTGACCAAGAATACCGGTTATCTGTAGTCTGTCTCCAACAGAAAATTTACTTAAATGACTTTGACGTAAATAATCTTTATCCCAAAAAACCGTGACTTCACCCTTGTCCTCTTTGGTATTTGCCCCTTTGATGGTAAAATATCCCCCATAGTAATCTTCCCATTTACTGATTACATGTCCGGTAACAGTTATCAAGCGGCTTTCATAATCTTCCAGGTGAGCTTTTTTCAGATCTACCTTCAAAGGTTTTACGGAAGTTGAACCGGATGCAATAACTTCATATTGGGCACTATCTACATAGGTTACACCTTCATAAATTTTCAAACGACCGGCAGCAAATATGCTATCCCCGAACTGCACCGGTTCTACAATTTTATTATTAAATATTTCTATACCGCCATATTGATCTTGAATGAATATAGAGAATTTTGAGGAGTCCAATAGACCCGAAGGTACAGTGGCCACACCCTTCACTTCAACAAATTGATTTAACCGATCGGGTATGTAATCTCCATCCACGTCCATTTTGGCTTTGAGTATTGACGACGACCGATTAGCACTGGTTTGCCCTGTATATGCAAAAAAATTCAACAGCAATAGCATTACAGGTAAAAAATATTCCGCCTTCTTCATCCAATAAGTTCTTACCGTTACTTTAACAATTTATACTTTTCAAAATTCTACGGATAATTATTTTCGGAAGAATTAACCGAAAGTTAAATTGCTTAAAAATAAACACATCACTTTTTAAATTCGGGAAAAGACCAGACAATTCAATTGACGATTCATTATTGTAGAATGAGAAATCATTATACATTTGGTCCCAATTTTTTGCAAATCCGCACTGTTATCTATTATGAACAGATGATTTGCTGGTACCTTATGGATGTTCAGTCATGACAATGAATTTGTGCTATGAATATCTAAACGAAGCAAAGAGATGATGCGGAAATTTCGAGCGGACGCCGGCATGGTGAGTTGCATTTATTTGATCAAAAGTATTTTCACAGAGCGCTCATGAGACTCGGTTTGCAAACGCAACCAATATATACCTGAACTCAGACTCACACCCTCTTGGTTCTTTCCATTCCATCGCACAAATTGCTTACCGGTTTGTTGCGGCGCTATACGTCTCTGCCAGACCAATCTGCCGGCAACGTCATATATGAACAATCTCACTTTTTGAGGCATTTGCAAAACATATTCAATTTGTATCCACTGGTTAAACGGATTGGGATAAGCCTGCAAACTGAACGATTTGGGCTTCGGATTTGCTGGCAAAGTGGTATTGGAATTTCCGCGTTCCGGAGAGGGTGATAAATGCTTCCAATGATCACTTCCGTCAGGAAGTCGACCAAATGAAGTATCCGGTTTTTGGCTTGAAAAAGAGATGGAATCGATGATGGTAATACCGTCGTGAGCGATCAAGGCAATAAACTCGCCATCACCGTCCAGCTTAAAAGAAGTATGTAACTTCCCGTCTTCTGTATCATCATCACACCAAATTAACAGGAATTGTCCCGGGCCTATTTGCGCATCATTGGGAAACTGCCAACGTTGCAAATTATTCAGTTCATCAGTAAAATACATACCCCCTAAATTGATGGATTCCTGAGTAGGATTATAAAGTTCAACCCAATCTTCGTAGGCCCCCGTTCCATCCTGGTTAACACCATCATTGATCGCTAAAAACTCATTAATGACCAGTGCAGTGGTGCTTTCCAACCGGGAACGGATGGTGATCGGTCCCTTGGTTGGAAATGTTAAGGCATCGCCACTACTATTTTTTGCCAGAATGGTAATTTCGACACGATTGGCCCCTCCCGGCGGTGGAAGGGTAGCCGTCCACCGATCATTATCTTCCACTATTTTAGTCTCTTCAACCGGTGTATGACGCATGGCATATGTTTGGACACCCGGAAGATGTTCACCCTCATATTGTACGAATACCTCATCAAGACTTTCATAACTGAAGACAGCGGCGACTATTTTTATCGAATCATCGGGGGTGGGATACTGAGGCATATAATCAATTTTGTAAACACTGGGGGCACCATCCACCCACGTGAGCTGACCCTGTAAATTCTGGTATCTTTCCCGGACAAATTGTTTGATGCCCGTACGCACATGGGGAGCAAAATAAAAGTCATCCTCAGAGAAAGCATTATGGAAATCGTCCACTGTAAAACCATAATCCAGCGTTCGGTAATCGTCCGCTTCTGCCCACGGTGTAATGCGGGTTTTAAGACTATCCATTCTGTCTTCCCACCGATCAAGCTTGTAGACATTGCGGCTATAAAATTTTAAAAAATGCGTATACAGGTTGCGTAAACGGGGACTTTGCATAATACGATCGGCTAGGGGGCGCTCACCTTCAGCCACCCGGTCAAACTGATAGGGATCGACGGAAGTCCAGTCCGGCTCAAACCAATTAATGCCGAATGTGTTATCGTAATCATAGGGAATAAAATGGAAAATATCCCCTTCCGGTTCATAATATAGATAGTAGTTGTTCATCAGAGACCAATAGTCATCCCAACTTCCGGTCAGCACATTCATAGCCAGATATTTTAATACCTGGGGCACCCTGATGATCGATTCCAGAGTATCTGCAAAATGGTCATCCGGGGTGTTGTTTATCAGGTCGATCAGACGAGCCAGTTGGCTGTAATCATATTCTTCGGTATTGGTTTTAAGCTCATAGGGACGATCATCGTCTTCAAAGGGATGGTAATCACTGGCATTGGGCCCCCTATAGGTCAAATCGGCGGGATACAGACATTTCCATAAATTACCGCTATCATCTTTGAATATATTTTCAATAAATTCGTCATCAATATGCTCCACTGAAATATATAAACCATAATATTCACCGTTTATATAAACCGCTATATGGGCAGCCCGACTGGCGGTCATACCGATATCGGCATACAGATCCCAGCACAGTTTGCTCCTGATGATGGCCGGATCATTATGTTCGCCATTCAAATTAAGTTTATCCACACCGTAAAACTGGCGTCCGGGCACAAACGTATTGAATGACAATTTAAACGATTTTTTATGAGCATCGCGGGATGTATTCCCTCTCAAACGAAATCCGACGTCATTTATGTATTCATCAATTAAGGCATTTTTAAAACGCACCTGCGCTCTGTGTAATGAATCGCTGTTCCGATTTTCCCATTGGTATATCCAGTCCAAAGCATCGGGATTAATCGTTATTTCAACAACAGCCACTTCCGCATCATCATAGAGCATCCAGCTATTATCGGAAAAACCTTGTGTGCAGATTAAAAAGGGCAGAATAATAATAATTATGGCCCAACAATTATCTTGTAAACAAGACCAGAGCCAATTATATTTTCGACGTGTTACCATAAATGTAATGTAAAGCTGATTGTAATGGCCGTCAAAAAAATGTTTTGTAAATCTTTGACTGGCTCGAACATACCGGTTATCAGAGGCGGATTATTATTAAAAAATCGTGCGTTTAGATTTTAGACAAAAACATTCAATCACTTGCATAGGGAGAAAAAAAATGAATCTAAAAACCATTCGATTAGCTTTTACAGCAATGGTATTTGCTTTGATGTTTTCGCATATTGACGCTTCAAGTATGCAAAAAAGCATTTATCAATTTACAATGGAGAATATCGACGGTAAACCCGTTTCGCTGGATACTTATGAAGGAAAAGTTATACTGGTTGTAAACGTTGCCAGTAAATGCGGCTTTACAAACCAGTATGAAGGTCTGCAAAAATTATTTGAAACGTATATGGATAAAGGATTTGTGGTCCTTGGTTTTCCGGCCAACAATTTTGCCAACCAGGAACCCGGTGACAACAGTGAGATCAAACAATTTTGCCAGACCGAATATGGTGTTACCTTTCCCATGTTCAGCAAAATATCGGTAAAAGGTTCGGATATACATCCCCTGTACCAATATTTAACATCGGACAAAACCAATAAAAATTATGCCGGTGAAATCACCTGGAATTTTAACAAGTTTCTGATCAATAAAGAGGGTCAGGTAATTAATCGTTTTGATTCCCGGGACAAGCCCCAAAGTGATAAAATCGTCAAAGCCATCGAAAAGGCCCTGTAGGTTTTTTAACACCTCCGGTTTGTTTTACCGGAGGTGTTTTGACCATTCATACAAATCCCATCCGCCGCCACCTAATTGTTTTAGTTATCACCAATAAATACATTGCAATTCATGATTAATTTCTTAAATTTTGCTTCTTTTGAAGAAACAAGAAACAGAATTGTTCTGGAGTACGGCAATGAATGAAGTGGACATGATCAGCCTGATAGCCGATGCGTTCAATTTGAAACACATACAAATCAGCCACACGATTGAATTATTG
This sequence comes from Caldithrix sp., assembly GCA_014730185.1. GTDB lineage: Bacteria > Calditrichota > Calditrichia > Calditrichales > Calditrichaceae > WJIP01. The sequence continues at coordinate 11,236 of WJIP01000072.1, forward strand.
GATGAAGGCAATACTGTACCGTTTATCGCTCGTTACCGCAAAGAAAAGACCGGTTCCCTGGATGAAAATCAAATTCGCGATATTGAGGATCGTATAAAATACTTACGGGCCCTGGAAGATCGCAAAAAAACCATTTTATCATCCATTGAGGAACAAGGTAAACTGACTGCGGAGTTAAAGGCTAAAATAGAAAAAACGGTACGCATGCAGGAGCTGGAGGATCTTTATCTGCCTTATAAACCCAAAAAACGTACACGGGCAACTATCGCAAAAGAAAAGGGCTTGCAGCCCTTAGCAGAAATGATTTTAAAACAGGACATCACTTCCGGCCATATTGAGGAAATCGCCAACGATTATATCAATGGTGAAAAAGAAGTTGCCGATACCACAGAGGCCTTGCAAGGAGCGCGGGATATTGTGGCTGAAGTCATTAGTGATGACGCAGAGATACGCAAGATTATCCGAAAAATGACCTTTGAAGAGGGATTACTGGAAACGGACGTTAAAGCCCAACCGGAAGATCGCACGGTCTACGAGATGTACTACGAATTTCATGAACCAATCTCTTCCCTGCCCCCACACCGCATATTAGCCATTAATCGGGGCGAAACGGAAGGTATATTAAAAGTAACGATCGATGCGCCCGTCGAAAAAATGATTCATGCCACGGAATCGCAGTACATCAAGAATCCTCAATCTCTATTCACCGATCATTTAAAAGCCGCCATTAAAGATGCTTATAATCGATTGATAGCCCCCTCCATTGCCCGCGAGGTGCGCAATGCTTTGACCGAAAAAGCCGATGAACATGCCATATCGGTTTTTGCCACCAACCTCAAAAATTTGTTGCTGCAGCCACCTGTGTCCGGAAAAATTATCATGGGTATCGATCCCGGGTTCCGAACAGGCTGTAAAGTAGCCGTCATCGACCAGACCGGCAAGTATCTGGAAGGCGATACGATTTATCCTCATCCGCCGCAAAATCAATATTTCGAGGCAAAAACCACTATACGCGGACTTACTGAAAAATACAATGTCGACATCATTGCCATCGGCAACGGCACAGCCAGTCGGGAGACCGAACAAATGGTGGCGGAATTGATAAACGAAATCAAGCCTGAGAAAAAGCTGGCCTATATCATAGTCAACGAAGCCGGGGCCTCTGTCTATTCGGCTTCCAAAGTTGCCCAGCAGGAGTTTCCAGATCTGGAAGCCAGCATGCGCGGTAATATTTCGATTGCCCGCCGATTACTGGATCCCCTGGCCGAACTGGTCAAAATCGATCCTAAAAGTATCGGTGTTGGATTATATCAACACGACGTCAATCAGAAACTTCTGGCCCAATCTCTGAATCAGGTTGTGGAATCCGCTGTGAATATGGTGGGTGTGGATATCAATACAGCTTCCCCGTCGCTTTTAAAGTATGTATCCGGTTTGACCAGTCGCACAGCCACTGCCATCATTCAATATCGGGATGCAGTGGGTCGGTTCAGCAATCGGCAGGAGTTAAAGAAGGTGCCGGGTATAGGCGCAATGGCCTTTCAGCAATCGGCCGGTTTCCTGCGTATTACCGATGGCGACAATCCCCTGGATAATACCGCCATTCACCCGGAATCCTATGATGCCACTGAAAAATTGCTCCAAAAATTTAAAATACAAGACATACACAGCGGGGGGCAGCAGCTTAAAATGCAACTGCCGCAATCAGGTGGGACCTTAAACCAACTACTACAGGATTTGGGTATCGGGAAACCCACATTGGATGATATTGTTGAAAACCTTGCCAAACCCGGGCGTGATCCCCGGGAAGCGTTACCCGGTCCTATATTAAAAAGTGATGTACTGAAGATGGAAGACCTCAAAGAGGGGATGGTTTTAAAAGGGACGGTACGGAACGTGGTTGATTTCGGGGCGTTTGTGGATATTGGTGTCAAACAGGATGGTTTGGTGCACATCAGTAAGATGGCTAAAAAATTTGTTAAAAATCCATTGAACATTGTAGCTGTCGGCGATGTTATTGAGGTCAAAGTCACGTCCATCGATCTGCAGAGAGGGCGAATCGGACTTTCAATGATTGTGGAGTAAAAACTTTGGTCAATAAAATAAGGCAGTTTGTTTTATAAAAGCAGCCGGTTTTAAGCCATAGAAAAGCAAAACCGAGCATCAATTTATAATGACTTCGTTTAAATTACATTCAACCTATGAACCGCAGGGCGACCAACCTCGGGCCATCAAAGAATTAACCGCCGGGATAAACCGTGGTGACCGGCACCAGACCTTGCTCGGTGTGACCGGTAGCGGCAAAACTTACACGATGGCCAACGTCATTGCCCAGATAAATCGACCGACCCTCATTATATCCCATAACAAGACGCTGGCGGCTCAACTCTATGCCGAGTTCAAAAGTTATTTTCCGGAAAATGCCGTAGAATATTTTATCAGTTATTACGATTATTATCAACCGGAAGCTTACATACCAACCTCGGATACCTACATTGAAAAAGATGCCTCCATCAATGATGAAATTGACCGCTTACGGTTGCGGGCCACCAGTTCCCTGTTAGCACGCCGCGATGTTATTGTGGTGGCCAGCGTCAGCTGTATCTATGGTATCGGCTCTCCCGAAGATTACAAAGGTATGCTGGTCATGCTCAAAAAAGGCGAATTTTATGACCGCAACGAAGTATTGTATAAACTGGTGGATATTCAATACACCCGCAATGATTTTGATTTCAGCCGGGGCGTTTTTCGTATCCGCGGTGACATAATCGATGTATTTCCGGCGTATGAGGAATTTGCTTTCCGCCTGGAGTTTTTCGGTAATGAACTGGAAACGGTGAAAACCATTGACCCCACAACGGGAAAAACTCTATCCAGTCTCGATCAGGCCATTATCTTTCCAGCCAAACACTTTGTCACCTCGCAGGAGCGTATGCAGCGGGCCATGGAAGCCATCCGGATCGAACTGGATGATCGGCTTAAAAACCTTCGTTCGCAAAACAAACTTCTGGAAGCTCAGCGCCTGGAAATGCGTACCAATTTTGATCTGGAAATGATGGAGGAAATCGGTTATTGTTCCGGCATCGAAAATTATTCCCGGCACATTTCCCAAAGGCAACCGGGCGAACCACCCTATACATTAATCGATTTTTTCCCGGACGATTATATCACATTCATCGATGAATCCCATCAGACACTGCCGCAGGTCCGCGGTATGTATAACGGGGATCGATCACGTAAAGAAACCCTGGTTGAGTATGGATTCCGCCTGCCGAGCGCCCTGGATAACCGGCCATTAAAATTTCATGAATTTGAGAAACGGCTGCATCAAGCCATATATGTTTCGGCCACCCCTGCCGAATATGAACTGGAAAAAGGCAACGGCGTCTTTGTGGAACAGGTGATCCGTCCTACGGGTTTGGTTGACCCGGTTATCGAAATCCGACCGGTGCGTACGCAGATCGATGACCTAATCGATGAAATCAAAAGGAGAGCTGCCCAAAAAGAGCGTACCCTGGTAACCACGCTGACCAAACGGATGGCCGAAGATTTGACAGATTATCTGCAGGCTGCCGGGATTAATGTGCGCTATCTTCATTCCGAAATTGACGCCCTGGAACGGGTAGGGATACTGCGTGATTTGCGTCTGGCGCAGTTCGATGCTCTGATCGGCATCAATTTGCTGCGGGAAGGGCTTGACTTACCGGAAGTTTCGCTGGTTGCTATTCTGGACGCCGATAAAGAGGGATTTTTACGTTCGTATGTATCGCTGATGCAAACCGCGGGACGGGCTGCCCGTAATATTGGCGGCAAAGTGATCTTTTATGCCGATAAGGTTACGGATTCTATGCGCAACACCATGGATGAAAGCAACCGGCGTCGGCAAAAACAACTGGATTTTAACAAAGAACATGGCATTACACCAACAACCATCTACAAAACGGCGGATGAGATCATGCGGGCCACCTCCGTCGCCGATGTGCGCAAGGAAATGCCAAGAGTGGCCGAAGAAACGGTTTCCTATGGCGAAAATATGAGCAAGGAAGAATTGGCCGAACACATTGAAAAAGAAATGAAAGCGGCAGCCGCTAACCTGGAGTTTGAACGGGCCGCTATTTTGCGGGATGAGCTAAAAAAGGTGAAAGGCTGATCATGTACACGTCTTCCGACTTTTAAGAAGGTACAGACATTTTTTACTAAAAATAATAAGTGGCTAAATCTCTAAAATTCAATGTGATGCTTATCGATCGGTTTAAATAAAACAATAATTGTAACAAAAGGCCGGGATGTGTATTAATTCTTTACAAGTATTTTTGGTATCATAATTGCTTAAATACCTTAGGCATTTAAGAATACTATGACGTATCGGAGTATAAATGGCATATTAAGAAAACCGGTACGTTAAACCAGTTAAATAGCAGAACTTGAGGAACACATGTCAAAATCAATTACTATTGATATCAATGAAAAATGGTGCAAAGGATGCGATATTTGCGTTGATGTTTGCCCCAAAGATGTTCTTGTGATGGAAAACTTTGTTGCAAAAGTCGTGGATTTGGATAGCTGCACGGGCTGCATGTTATGCGAACAACTTTGTCCGGATTTTGCAATCGTTGTCAACAAATCTGAGAAAAAAACAAAATCCGCCTGAGAGGAGATTGATCTTGAGCGAAAACAGAACTTTAATGATGCAGGGAAACGTAGCCGTTGCCGAAGGTGCCATTGATGCCGGTTGTCGCTTTTTCGCCGGTTATCCTATAACGCCCTCATCTGAAATTGCCGAACATTTAAGCCGTCGTCTGCCGGAAATGGGCGGTAAATTCTTACAAATGGAAGATGAAATTGGCGCCATGGGTGCTGTGATTGGTGGATCGCTGGGGGGTGTTAAATCGCTCACAGCCACAAGTGGACCGGGATTTTCCCTGAAACAGGAAAATATCGGATATGCCAGTATTGCGGAAGTTCCCGTCGTTATCATCAACGTCATGCGAGGAGGCCCCAGTACCGGATTACCCACTTTACCATCTCAGGGAGATGTTATGCAGGCCCGATGGGGTACACATGGGGATCATCCCATTATTGTTTTAACACCCGCCGGTGTACGGGAAACCTACGATATGACCATAAGAGCCTTTAACATGTCTGAAAAATATCGGGTACCGGTTGTCATCTTACTGGACGAAATCATTGGTCATGTCTACGAGAAAGTTACTTTGCCACCTCCGCACACCATCGAAACCATTGAGCGGAAAAAACCGGATGAGCCGCTGGAAAAATTCCGGGCCTACCGCGCGGATGAATCCATGATACCGCCAATGCCTGCTTTCGGCGATGGTTACCGGTTCCATGTTACTGGACTGGTTCATGACGAAACCGGATTTCCGACCAACAATACCCAGAAAATTGAAGAGATGCTGCTCCGGATTAATGGCAAACTGGATCATTACCGTGACGAAATTGTGGAAGTTGAAGAGCATATCGAAGAGGGCTCCCAGATTGGTTTGGTGACGTACGGTTCCAGTGCCCGTTCCAGCAGAAACGCCATGCGAATGGCCAAAGAACAGGGTATCCCGGTAAGTATGCTGCGCCTTAAAACCATCTGGCCTTTTGCCACTGAAGAAATTCTGGCCTTTGCCAAAAAACATAAATACCTGATTGTTCCTGAATTAAATCTGGGACAAGTAAAACATGAAGTGGAGCATGCCGCGGCATGCCATTCCGAAATATTCGGTGTCAATAAAATATCCGGAGATCCCATCCCCCCGACGGATATTTTTAATAAAATAAAGGAGTTGAGCTAACAATGGATTATTTTAAATATCTGAGAATGGATAAATTTCCCCATATCTGGTGTCCCGGATGTGGTGACGGTATTGTACTCAAAGCCATTCTTCGTTCCGTGGA
>WJIP01000073.1 GCA_014730185.1 Caldithrix sp.
ACTATAAGTTATAGGGTAATCATTTTTAATCGAATCTGAATTACCATCATCAGGTTATACAAGTTAATAACTTTCAATAAAATCATTTTTGAGGAATAATTACGCAGTGTAATGTGTATTTATAAAGCAGAGGATAAATTGTTTCTAAAAATTACTTTCCAGCTCCACATTTTAAACACAATTGCGATACAATTGAAACATGTCAATTAAAGCATTTCTTAATTAAATCGTCCCACTTTTTAATTAAAGAAGAAATTTTTCTTCGTAACTAAAAGGAGTGTCTTATGCCGAATCAATTTGAAGATGTTCAGAGAATCCTCACGGGTTCTCGCCGTGAGCTTCTTGCTAAGCGTAATGTTGTTGCTACAGGCATTGGTTACAAAATAACCAATGGTAAAACCACGGATGAATTATCCATTATCTGTTCTGTCGATCGGAAAAAGTCAAAACAGCAACTATCCGCCACCGATTTGGTTCCGGATCATATTGACAATATTCCAACCGATGTATTTCCCACCGGCCCGATTTACGCCCTGCAAGCCAGAACGGATAAGTGGCGCCCGGCTCCCGGCGGAGTTAGTATCGGACACATTAATATCACCGCTGGTACACTGGGTTGTCTTGTACAGCGCGATGGCATACGCATGATTTTATCCAATAATCATGTTATCGCCAACAGCAATGATGCCGATATAGGCGATCCTATTGTGCAGCCCGGGCCCACTGATGGCGGACAATACCCCCAGGATCACATCGCCAATCTTAGTGATTTTATTCCAATCCAGTTTGAAGGTGACGGTAATGGTAACGGGAATGGGATATGTTCAATTGCGAAATCTGTTGCTGCACCACTAAACGCACTGGCCATGCTCGTTGGCAGCAAAACCAAACTATATCCGAAACGGCAAATAGCTGGCCGACAAGCTGAAGAAAACCTGGTGGATTGTGCGATAGCTCAACCTTTGGACGATAATGATGTAAAAAATGAAATTTTAGAGTTAGGCAAAATAAGTGGCATAACCGAAGGTACTCTTGGCATGGATGTAACGAAAAGTGGCCGAACAACCCAGGTTACCTCAGGAACCATTACACAGGTCGATGTGACGGTTCAGGTAAGTTACGGTTCCGATAAGATTGCTACTTTCGTCGATCAGCTTATGACGGGTAACATGAGTGCAGGAGGGGATAGCGGATCGGCTGTTTTGAACACCGATAACGAAATTGTCGGATTATTATTTGCCGGTAGTAGTTCAAGCACCATAATCAATCGCATTCAGAATGTATTCAGTGCTTTAAATATTGGTCTTATTGATGAATAAATCACAAATGCGGGAAAATATTGCGCTTATAATGGGGTAGAAGAATGTATCATATGGAGGCCGATAAATGGACAGGCTGCAATCAATTAAACATGCCAACGAAAATAAATGGCTAAGTGTTAATGGTGTTGTGAGCGTGGGAATTGGCAAAACCCGCACCAATAAAGAAGGTATTATAATAGGTGTAGAAAAAGTGACCCAGGAAGTCACGGCCAACATTCCATTTGAAGTGGAAGGCATTCCCGTGGAGATTGTAAAAACAGGCACAATTAAAGCCCATTAATTAGTGATCTAATTGAGCTCGGTAGCAAGGCGCTTGGAAACAATACCGGTTAAGGTTTCATAGCTGTAATCCTGAGGATATACCGGTTCCATAAATTTAACGGACACTTTTTTCCAGGGGCGGGGGAAAATTTTTCCGGCCGGTAACGCCCCTGATGCGCCTTTAATACTGATCGGTACGATCGGAACATTCAGCTCGCGACTGAGAATGGCAAATGTTTTTTTGAATTGGCCCAATGTTCCATCCTTTGACCGGGTGCCTTCCGGAAAAATCAGAATATTTTTACCTTTATCCAGAACACTGGCCATTTTTTGTAAAGATAACTTTAAATCATTATTCAGATCCATAATGATAATGTTATGGCGGTGGGCAATAAATTTCAGCCACCGTTTACGTACGTGTTTCTCTTTGGCATAAAAATAAGTATTCTTCAGTATATTACGTTTCAGATAAATGGTAACAAATAATCCGTCAATAAAACTTTGATGATTAGGTGCCATAATAAAGGGCCCCGAAGGTAAATTTTTAAATCCACTGGCTTTAATGCGGAAATAAAGTTTCATAAAAATACCGGAAATAACCTTAATAATATTATGGGTGAACCAACTCCTGGGCAAATTAATGTCCACTTTTTCTTTCAATATGCTGGCCCAATGCACGGTTTCCACGGATAATCGGGTACGTTTTTCTTTTACATAATCGGAAATTTTTTCCACTGTAAAGTGCTCTAATAGTTTATTCTCCGAGATATTCACGCCAAATGTATTCTGCAGAAAGGTAAGCAAACTTACTTTATCCAAGGAATCCATACCTAAATCGATTTCGAAATGAGCATCGGGAAAAACAGGACGGTTGGTTTGTTCCGTTAAGAAGGATTTAATGATTTGGTATTCTTTGGAATCCGGTTCCTTAACATTGCTCTGGGTTGAAGTGTTATTTTGGATCATCTGCTGCAGTTTAAAGCGCTGTAATTTGCCCAGACGGGTTTTGGGCAGTTCTTCTTTGGATATATGGATCTGCATGATTTTTTTATAGGCGCTGGCCGACTTATTATACACCGTTAACACTTCGGATTTTAAATAATCGTTAAGATTGAGCAACCCCTTTTCCTGAACAGCCTTGAAATCGGGATGGATTACGGCTTGCAGCAAACCGTCCTGCAAGAACACGCCAACTTCGGCTATGACAGGGGAAGTTTTTTTCAATTTTTGTTCAATCTCTACCGGATTAATATTTTTACCGCTGGATAAGACAATAATTTCTTTTTTTCTGCCTGTAATGTGGATAAAACGATCTTTATCAACAAACCCCAGATCGCCTGTATGCAGCCAACCATCACGCTTGATTTGTGCCGTCTCTTGGGGACGCTCATAATATCCCTGCATTACATTCGGACCCTTTACAACCAGTTCGCCGTCTATTTCTTTAACCTGTACGCCGGGAACAATTTGACCCGGTAACCCGACCCGTACGTTTCCCGGCCGAGTAAATGAAATCATGGGAGCGGTCTCGGTCATTCCAAAACCCTCCAGAACCTCAAAGCCAAGCGTGCGTAACGCTTTGCCTGTATCCACATGAAGTGCAGCGCCTCCGCAGACCAAGTATTCCATGTGGCCGCCAAATTCCGCTTGCACTTTTTTGAATATGATTTTCGACAAATTGAATGATTTTATGGTATACGCCGTTTTATAAATAAAGCGTGTGATCCACTTGCGTTCGATTTGCCGGCGGATACCATCCCAGATGGTATCGTACAAGCGGGGCACGCCAATCATAATGGTTACTTTATTGTTTTTCAGCGTCTGCTTGATATCTTCGGAATTGAGGGAAGGGGACAGGGCAATGGAGGCCCCCACCGACAATGGCGCAATCATCGTTCCCAGCAAGGGGAATATGTGATGTAACGGCAGAAGCATTAACACACGCTGATCATTATGATAAATATTAACCGACTCGGAAACGGCCCTGATATTAAATAAAATGTTTTCAAAGGACAACATGACGCCTTTAGGACTACCGGTTGTTCCTGAAGTATAGATGATTACCGCTGTATCATCCTGCTGGTAGTCAAGAAGAAAGTCATTGGTATCCGCTTTGAATTCGGCAGAAGACGTATCTTCGAAATCCAAATCATCGAGGATGATCAGTGGTACAACACGATGAATTTCGTCGGAAATTTCATCCAGTAATTGCTTCTTCTCCCGGGATACAAAAATCAAATCCGGTGTACAATCATTTAAGATATAGGCCACTTCTTCTGCGGAGGCCATGAAATCAATGGGAATAACAATATTCCGATTGTACCAGGCGGCATAAAAAGCATAAATCCATTGGGGCATATTTTCGGCAAAAATAACCACTTTACCGCCTTGCGTATCCTGAATACGATTCGCGATGGTTATAATATTTTGCTTAAGCTGGGCATAACTAATGGTTTCATCCCGAAACGATATAGCCGTTTTATTGTAAGAAGCTATCATTATAATTTATACCATTCTTTTTTAATAATTAAAGCAGAGGAAAGTACATTAAATTAGGTAACTTGTAAAGATTTCAATGTCTTTTTTTTGTAAAAGATTCAAATACTGTTTTATTGATAAACAGGCCATAACGTTCGATTATACAATAAAAATCCCCTCGTAAGCAAGAGGGGATATCAATACACATTTACTTTAGCCTATTCAAACAGCCTTTTTTTGCGATCCATCTGTGGAAAATTGCAACTGATCATTTTGCATAGTGATCCGCACGTGCTGTCCATCCTTAATATTACCGGCAATAATTTCCCGGGCCAGAGCATTTACAATATCTTTTTGAATCAAACGTTTTAACGGTCGCGCGCCAAAAGCCGGATCGTAACCGCGTTGCACCAGATAATCAACGGCGTTTTCATCCAGCTCCGCGGTTAAATTCTTTTCGCTTAGCATTTTTGCTAAGCGATTGAATTGCAGGTGCACAATTTCCCTTAAATGATCCATCGCTAACGGATGAAAAACAACGATATCATCGATGCGGTTGAGGAATTCCGGTCTTAAGTTTTCTTTTAACAGGCTCAGGACGTTTTTGCGGATTTCGTCGTAAATCATATCAGCTTCCGATTCCTGTAGATGTTCGGATTTCTCTCTGATGAACTGCGCACCCAGATTGGATGTCATGATAATGATGGTATTCCGGAAATTAATGACCCGTCCTTTGTTGTCCGTTAAGCGGCCATCATCCAGCACCTGAAGCAAAATATTGAAGACTTCCGGATGAGCTTTTTCAATTTCATCCAGTAAGATTACGGAATACGGTTTACGGCGTACCTGTTCCGATAACTGTCCGCCTTCTTCGTAACCTACATAACCGGGCGGAGAACCTATCAAACGGGACACTGAATGGCGTTCCATATATTCGGACATATCCAGGCGGATCATTGCGCTTTCATCATCGAACAGAAATTGGGCCAAAGCCCGGGCCAGTTCGGTTTTACCCACACCGGTTGAGCCGAGAAAAATAAAAGAGCCGATGGGTCGATCCTGATCGCTGAGGCCGGCTCTCGATCGCCGCACGGCGTCGGCCACGCTGCTGACGGCTTCATCCTGACCCACGACACGCATTTTCAATCGATCTTCCATCCTGATCAATTTCTCTTTTTCACTTTCCAGCATGCGTTGTATGGGGATACCCGTCCATCTGGAAACGATTTCGGCGATGTCTTCTTCCGAAACTTCCTCTTTAAGCATTTTACGGTCTTTTTGTAACTCTTTTAATCGGCTGTGAGCCTGTTCGAATTCTTTTTCCTTCTGAGGAATCAGGCTGTAGCGGATTTCCGCCACCCGATCGTAAGCGCCCTCGCGTTCCTTCCGTTCCATTTCTCCTTTAAGTTCATCCAGTTGCGATTTAGCCTGACGAATGCTGTGGATAACTTCTTTTTCAGACTGCCATCGGGATTTTAACGCCTGGGAGCTCTCCCGCAAATCGGCCAGTTCTGCGTTCACTTTTTTCATTCGTTCTTTGGAAGCCTCATCTTTTTCTTTTTTAAGAGCAAGGGCTTCAATATCCAATTGCTTTATGCGCCGTTCAATATCATCCAGTTCCGCCGGCATGGAATCGATTTCTATGCGAATTTTGGACGCCGACTCATCAATCAGATCAATGGCTTTATCCGGCAAAAATCGATCGGAAATATAGCGATCGGACAAAACGGCAGCGGAAACCAGAGCCGAATCCTGAATACGCACACCGTGATGCACCTCATATTTTTCTTTCAGTCCGCGCAGGATGGAAATGGTGTCCTCTGCTGTGGGTTCTTCCACCAATACCGGTTGAAACCGCCGCTCCAAGGCCGCATCTTTTTCGATATGTTTGCGGTATTCATCCAGGGTGGTGGCCCCTACGGCGTGCAGCTCGCCTCGGGCCAGAGCCGGTTTAATCATATTAGACGCATCCACCGCGCCTTCGGCAGCACCGGCACCAACCAACGTATGTAGCTCATCGATAAACAGTATAATCTGACCATCGGATTCGGTTACTTCTTTCAATAAGGCCTTAAGGCGTTCTTCAAATTCGCCTCTGAATTTGGCTCCGGCTATCAACGCGCCCATATCCAATGCGATGATGCGTTTATCCTTTAAATTTTCCGGTACATCACCGTTAATGATACGATGGGCAATCCCTTCAACCACAGCCGTTTTACCCACGCCGGGTTCGCCAATAAGAACGGGATTATTTTTAGTTCGTCTGGATAAAACCTGCAATACGCGGCGAATTTCTTCATCCCGACCGATCACCGGGTCCAGTTTACCGTTTTGGGCCAATTCCGTTAAATCCTGAGCATAGCGTTGCAATGCCTGAAATTTCGCTTCCGGATTTTGATCGGTCACTCTTTGATTACCCCGCAGTTCCTGCAGAGCTTTCAAAATCATATCCCGGGTTAATCCATAGCCGTTAAGAATCTCACCAGCTTTACCGGCGTGTTCCGAGCTTAAGGCCAGCAGTAAATGTTCCGTGCTCACGTATTCATCTTTTAAAGCCTTTGCTTCCTTCTGTGCATCATTTAACACTTGGTGTAAGTGCTGGCTTACATAAACTTGGCCGGCACCCGCACCTTGCACGCGGGGCAGGGTTTCTATAGCCTGATCCAGTTTGGTATGCATCTGGTCCACCGGTATACCATATTTTTTGATGGTGGAAAATACGATACCCTCGGGGTCCAGCAACAAAGCTTTTAACAGATGCAACGGATCAATCTGCTGATGTCCGTTGTCCGTGGTTAACTGCTGGGCCTCATTAATAGCTTCCTGGGCTTTTATTGTAAACTTATTGATGTTCATGGCTTTACCTCTCCTTTGATTTTTTTCTTGGCAATTGCAATATAAGTGCCAAAAAAAAATCAGGCCGAAATACCGGCATTTAGAGGGATATATCGAGGCGATTTTGTGTAATTCTTTAAAACTACATGCCATTATGACATATAAATCAGAAAAAAATTACATGGTGTGACTGAAATGGTACAGGCAGGTTGAAGGTGTGCTATTATTCCTTCTTGTGCTGCTGATTGTCGGCTTCTTCCTGGTCGGCTTCTTCAATACCTTTTTTAAAAGATTTAACACTGGAGCCGAGGCTACGAGCCAATTCCGGGATGCGTTTCGCGCCAAACAAAACCATAATGATCAGAAAGATGATTAAAATTTCAGTGAATCCAAAATTCATTTATGGTATTCCTTTCCGGTTTTACAAGGAAAATCAATATAATGTTTACTTGAAATTTAACGGGTTTTATGGATGATATGCAAATTAAAAAATTGCCTTCCGGCAAGTTGATGCACCGAAAGGCAACGCATAAAACATGTTATTTAATATCAATATTGATTTTTCGGGATTGAGATTCCTTAGCCTTTGGTACGGTTATTTTTAAAACACCATCTTCAAAAACCGCGTCAATGTTATTGGTCTGGATGGCTTCCGGTAAATTGAACTTACGGTTGAACCGACCGAATAGACGCTCATACCTCAGAAAATTGTCTTTCTGCTCGTCCCTGGCGGTGTGCTTCCTGCCCGACAGTACCAATTTATCATCCTGAAGAGTGATGGATACATCCTCTTTGCGCACTCCGGGTAATTCTGCAGTGATTATGAAGTCGCTGCCGGTTTCTTCGATATTCACCGGCGGTATAAAGCCGCTGCCTGGTTCTTCATCCTCATCGCCAAAAAACTCATCGTAAATACGATCCAAATCCGATTTTAAATTCATGAAATGACGACCGACAAACGGAAAACGACGGGGGATAGGCATAATGACCTCCTGATATAATAATTTGTTTATAATGGTAAACCTTAATGCTATTGCATTTTATATTTACAGCATGCAAAACGAATACCAAACTTTTTAATAGCTGTTTTTATTAAAGTTAAATAAATACAAATATTTTAGATTTTAGTGATGCTGTCATTATTACAGCATTGATCGGTAATGTTGTCGGAAAAACCAGGCTTGTTTTCGGTCCTTATAGGTTTTCGTATGACCGGTTCAGAAGGGCTGTTTCCTTCCCCTGATTTTTTTTACATTGTCCTGTTCGACATCATTATGTGAAAGGATGGTAATACCCGTGAAAATACTCAACAGTCGTCTCTCTTCAGGCATTCTTTGTTCGGTTTTAGTTTACCTGATAAGCTGCTCCACCACTCCTAAAATCAGTCAGGTTATTGATAAACGCTCATTAAAAGACGGCACCTACACAGGTTATTTTAAAGGCGGAATGAATGCAGCCCAAGTTGAGGTGGTAATACGGAATAATCGGATCACAGCGATTACCGTTTTGCAACACGACCACTGGAGAGGCGGTAAGGCCGAGGCACACATTCCTCGACGCATAGTGCAAAAGCAAGCAACCAATGTGGATGCCGTTTCCGGAGCCACCAACAGCAGTCATGTCATCATGAACGCCGCCCATAAGGCTATTGAAAAAGCCAGGACGCAAAATTAAACCTAAGGGTGAACTGGTGCATGCCGCCTGAACAATCTAAGAGAGAGGGTTGAACCCCAATCCTTCGCGGAACCGATCAATCTTTTAAAAACAGCAATTTGTGTATTTCTAACTTTGAATAATTGCCATAAAACCTTTATATTCTTTCTTTTAAATCAAACCAATGGAATAGGAATAAACATGCAACTGGTTAAAATTGATGGTATAAAAATAGGGCAGGGGAATCCCCTTGCTCTTATTGCCGGACCGTGTGTAATTGAGTCCGAAAAAATTGTGTTACAAACCGCCGAGCAGATAAAAACCATAGCAGACCGCCTGTCTATGCCGTTTATTTTTAAATCCTCTTATTTGAAAGATAATCGGTCATCGGCCACATCCTATCAGGGCCCCGGCGTGGAAAAGGGATTGAAGATATTGCAGAAAGTCAAAGATAGCTTTAATATCCCCGTGCTGTCCGATATCCATGATGCCCATGACACCCGGGCCTGTGCGGATGTTTTGGATGTGATTCAGATTCCGGCTTTTTTATCCATGCAAACTTCGTTACTTCTGCAAGTGGCCAAAACCGGTAAAACTATCAATGTTAAAAAGGGACAGTTTTTAGCGGCCTCCGATATGCAAACGGCCATCCATAAAATAACCGGGGAAGGCAATCATAATATTTTATTAACGGAACGCGGTTCCTTTTTCGGGTATCACAATTTGATTATGGACATGCGTAATCTTAAAGCAATGCGCGATCTGGGTTATCCTGTTGTGCTTGATCCGACGCACGCTGTGCGTAAATATGGAGTGAGCAGCAGTGATCGGCGGGGCGGCGCCAAAGAGTATATTTTCCCTTTAACACGGGCCGGGGTCGCCGCCGGCGTGGATGCGCTTTTTATCGAATCGCATCCCGATTGTGATAATGCCCTGTGCGATGCCGCCAGTATGCTGCCCCTGCAGAAACTGGAAGCCTTATTAAGGCAGGCCAAAGCCATCGATGAAATGGTTAAACCCACACTCACTGACGATGAAACCGGGCTGTATGACTACTCGTCTTTGGGTTCTTAAAACGATACACATGAACGAATGCGATCATGATATTGCTATATAAAGATAATCTTTGCGCGGATTCGGATACTGATTCGCCTGAATGAACATGTTGCAAAATGAAAGGATTGATTCTATGACCTCTTCTGAACAAAGCTGGAGATTTCCCAAAGAATTCTGGTTAGCTAATTTGATGGAGTTGTTGGAGCGTGCGGCTTACTATGGTTTCTTTATCGTTTTAACTCTCTATCTTACCAACATTGTGGGATTTAACGATCAATGGACGGGTGTTGTGGCCGGTGTATTCTTTGCCGGTTTATATTTCCTGCCTCCTTTTGTAGGGGCCATCGTGGATAAAATCGGTTTTAAGCGGGGTCTGATTTTAGCATTCGCCATTTTAACCGTGGGCTATGCCATGCTGGGCGTCTTTCATTCCAAATTATTAGTCATTGTTTTTTTATTTGTCACCATGGTTGGCGGATCGTTTATCAAGCCTTTGATAACCGGCACCGTGGCGAAAACATCAACGGAAATAAACCGCGCCCGGGGATATTCACTTTTTTACTGGGTGGTTAATATCGGCGCATTCAGCGGCAAAACCTTTGTACCCTATATACGCCAGGGTATTGGCCTGGAGTATGTTAACTTCTTTTCCTCGGCCATGTCTTTTTTAGCATTGCTTACTGTCATTTTTCTGTTTAAACAGGTCGGACCGCCTGAAGAAGAAAAAAGCCTTAAGGATGTTTTCCGGGCACTGGTCAATATTTTCACGACACCCCGTTTGATCATCCTGACCCTGATTGTGGCCGGCTTTTGGATCATCCAGCATCAGCTTTACGCCACGATGCCCAAATATGTTATCCGGTTGATGGGCGCGGAAGCCAAACCGGAATGGCTGGCCAACGTCAATCCATTGGTTGTCGTGATTTTTGTGGTCTTCATTACTCAGGTGATGCGCAAATATAAGGCGGTGACTTCCATGTCCGTGGGAATGTTAATGATGCCGTTTTCCGCCCTGGCCATGGCCATGAGTGTGCCGCTGGAAAATATCACCGGTCCTGAAGTTTCCATATTCGGCTTGTTCAGTATGTATCCGTTAACCATTATGATGATCATCGGAATTTCCATTCAGGGCCTGGCGGAATGCTTCATTTCTCCCCGTTTTCTGGAATATTTTTCCTTCCAGGCACCCAAAGGAGAAGAAGGATTGTATCTGGGATTCAGTCATTTGCATTCGTTCTTGTCGGCATTGGCTGGTTTTATTATGTCCGGGTTCCTGCTGGATGCCTATTGCCCGGATCCCAGAACTCTGCCGGAAGGTATATCCGTGACGGAAAAAGCAACTTATTATGCCCATGCCCATTATATCTGGTATTATTTTGCGGTGATCGGACTGGTTGCAGCCATCGCGTTGTTGATTTTTCGGTACGTGACCAATAAAATTGATGAAAAAAATGAACCGGGCACGACACAGGAAAGGGCATAATCATAGTCTTATTTCCTGTAAAATCAATTAATGGATGCTATTTCAATTAAAAGCTAAGAAGACCGTAAAATGAAATCTAAGTTAATCAATATTAAAATCATTTTGATGGATGTGGACGGCGTCCTGACCAGCGGCGAAATCATTTACACGTCCAACGGCGATGAACTTAAAATGTTTAATGTACAGGATGGAATGGGCATTACACTGGCACGCATGGCCGGCATCAAAACGGGTATTATCACCGGTCGTAAATCGGGACTGGTGCTCAGAAGGGCCGAAGAATTAAAGGTGGATATCATTTTTCAGGGGCGTTTCCATAAACTGGATGATTATGAAAAGGTCAAGAAAGAGTATGGCTTTAAAGATGATGAAATCGCCTATATCGGAGATGATATTCTGGATATGCCCCTGCTTAAACGTGTAGGATTCAGTGTGGCCGTAGCCAATGCCCGGGATGAAGTTAAAGCCATTTGTGATTATGTCACGATAGCCGAGGGCGGTAAAGGAGCCGTGCGGGAAACGATTGATAAAATTCTCAAACGGCAGGGTAAATTGTATAAACTGGTGGAAGAACTGGCCCAATGAAGGGACGAAACAAAATACAACGTATGCTGACATACACCGGGGTACTGTTTTTTCTTGTGTCAATGACAACTGTAACCACTGCGCAGGTCCGGGTTGCGGTCGGTTCTTTTGCCAATAACAGTGACGATTACTATCTGGACGCCTGGGAAAATCGCTTACCCGATCTGTTAAGTGCCGATCTGGCCGGGTTTGACGGTATTATCATTCTGGAACGGGGAAAGCTGGAAGATGTCATTAATGAACAGAAGCTGGCCCTTACGGGTCTGGTGGACAGTTCCACAGCACAGGAAGTCGGCAAGCTGATGAATGCTGAATTTATTGTCAATGGCACCATTGAACGCTTCTCAGACCAATATCGCATCGATGCCCGGTTAATTCGCGTTAAAACCGGCGAGACGCATGTGGAAACGGTGTTTTCAGGGAATGCTGAACACCTGAATCTGATGAGCAAAATGCTGGCCAATAATTTGCGCCATCAATTAACCCATAAAGGCAATTACCAGTACGAAACCACCACCGGCAATTGGCCCACGGCTTATTTCTTAATGGCAACCATTGGATTTTCCGCTGGTAGTTTTTACACCAATGACAAATATCTGCATTATAATCAAAAATACGATGATGCCCATGAGCTGGGAACCTTTGACAAAAATTACGATAAGGCCAACCAAGCGAGAAAAATCACCATCGCTTTGGGAGTTACAGCCGGTGTTAGTCTGATGGGTACTCTCTTGTGCTGGCTACGTAATAAAACCAGTAATACAATACAATCTAAATCCAATAAAAACTTAGAAATAAAGCCTTCCATCGGCCACATGAACAGCGGGGAGTTCGGTATTGCGTTGCGCTATCATTTTTAAGTGTATGGCTGCTATCTTTATGATAACAGGCTGCGGTGACATTCCCAGAGATAATGTACTCGATCCCAAAAACCCGGACAGTTATCGCCGGCCACTCATTTTGATTGAAGCCTTTGTCAATTCGGCTCATCCCACGGATTATAACCGAGAAGCGATCATGGCTTTACAGAATATCCAAAAGGAATATAGTGACCCCGTTTTGATAAGCGTTTATCATCGTAATCTGGAAATCGATGGTCAAAAGTTTACCGATTCCCTCTATGTGAACGGTACAACCAGTGAACGGGCAACAGAACTTCAGAATACCTATCTGCAGGAATGGCCCGGCAGTACAAGGGGGGTGCCGGATATCTACATCAACGGGGCTAATCACCGCATTGCCGGGGCTTCCGCGCGGGAAAATGTGATGCAGCGGTTGCGGCAAAACATTGATGTCCTGTTAACACAAAAGAGTTATTATACCCTTACGGCTGAAACACGGTACTCGGAAAAAAACGAAATAATCATGGATTGCCGGATTGCACCATTGGCTAATCAAAAGGGTGAAAATCTGCAATTACGGGTTGCTTTTATTAAAGATGTGGATGCGCAGGAAGGTCGGGATGCCGTCATCGGTTTGTACGATGCCATCGACGTTAAGGATATCAAGGCTGGTGAGTATAGGGAAATCACATTGGGACCGTTCAGCTTGTGGCAACAACCTCAGCGGGTGATTATTACGTTGACATCCGAAGATCGAAAACAGGTTTTTCAATCCATTCGTGAGGATATTTAAAGATGGATAGAACGGCACATCTTATTGTAGGGTTGATGATTGTTGCCTGGATGGGTTCGTGCGGACAAGTTGAAGATATTCTTAATCTGGACAAAGCGCCCCGCATACAAAATCCCGGTATTGTGGTTTCCAGCGATCGGGTGATGCCCAGAGATACGATTTCCGCGCATGTGACCGTTGAAAATCCGACAGAAAACCCTTTAACCTACCAATGGACTTGCAGCGGCGGACAATTTATTAAACCCACGGATAATGATTCCGTGCAGTGGATGGCACCTGTACAGGGTGGTTCGTATATGATCAGGCTAAGGGTTAGTAATGAAAAGGGAAATGATAAAGATAATGTACCGATTGAAGTGGTCAGTGCCCAGGCCCCGCTGGTGGATATCCAATCACCGGACGAAGGAAGCTATCTCGTTTTGTACGGCAGGATTAATATTGAAGCGGATGCTTTTCACGAAAACGGATTAAACTGGGTCAGACTGCGGATACGAAATGACCGTTTGGATAGTGTGCTGACAACCGTTGATTATGACCGCACAAACCGATATACTCTAGAGGCCGAATTGAATGTACCGCATATGGTTGGTACGTCCAGCATGGTTGTTGAAGCGCAGGCCGCCAATCCGCTGGCAACAATCGGAAAAGATTCCATAAACATCCACATTGAAGGCGTAGTACCGGGACGAAATGAACAATAAAGATATTATTGCAATCGGGAAACGGGTGATAAGCATTGAAAACGATGCCATTGTCGCCCTGCAAAAACGCATCGGTAATGATTTTGCCCGGGCGGTAAAAACACTGATGGACTGCCGGGGGCGGGTCATTGTTACCGGCATGGGTAAATCGGGGGCCATTGGCCGCAAAATCGCATCCACCCTGGCCAGCACCGGCACCAACGCCACTTTTCTGCATCCGGCGGAAGGCATGCATGGCGATCTGGGCATGGTGCATAAAAACGATGTTATCCTGGCGATTTCCAAAAGCGGAGAAACCATTGAACTCAGCCATCTGCTGCCGTCTTTCCGCCGCCTTAATGTGCCGATCATTGCCATGACCGGCAACCGAAAATCCACATTGGGACGCTATGCCAATGTGATCATTGATATCAGCGTGCAGGCCGAAGCCTGCCCCAACGATCTGGCCCCCACGGCCAGTACCACGGTCACTTTGGTCATGGGCGATGCCTTAGCCGTATCCCTGCTGGAGTCCAAAGGATTCTCCGCCGAGGATTTTGCGTTGTTGCATCCGGGCGGCACGTTGGGTAAAAAACTGCTTATGCGCGTACAGGATTTAATGGAAGACGACGATCGTTTACCCTTTTGTTTTGAAGATGATCTCATGAAGGTGGCTGTTATGGAAATGGCCCATAAACGGGGGATTTGTCCGGTCATTGATGGGGAAAATCATCTCATCGGCGTTATTACGACCGGCGATTTGAACCGTTTAATCGAAAAAACCGAACATTTTATGATCGTACCCGTGAAAGAGGTTATGAATCCGCAACCCAAATATATGCTGGAGCAGGATTTGGCTATTCTGGCTTACAACAAAATGGAAGAGCACCGGATTATTGCCATGCCCGTGGTGAATAAGCAAAACAAACTGGTGGGGGTTATTCATCTGCATGATTTGATGCAGGAAGGGATCAACGGATGAGGTTTATACTCATGTTATTGATATCGGTACTGGTCCTCTGGCAATGCAGTTCGGAAAATAAACAAACCATGACCGCCGATAACACTAAGGCCCTGCCGGACCAGGAAAGTTGGGATGCCACAATAATCATCACCCGGGAAGGGCAGCGGGTGGGATACCTGCAGGCCGGTCACATTGAAAAATATAGCAAAAAGCAACTGACCGTGTTGTCCGACAGTATTATGGTTGATTTTTACAATAAGCAGGGTCAGCACACCTCCGTGCTTCATGCTCTGGGCGGTAAGGTGTACGACCGCAATCAGGATATGCTGGCCTTTGGCAATGTGGTGGTGGATTCGGACAGCGGTGTTACCCTGTATACTGACACCCTGAAATGGGACAATAAACGGCAGAAAATTGTATCCGAAATCCCGGTAATGATTACCACCCGCGACAATGATACCCTTTACGGCGATGATTTTATTTCCGACCCGGATTTGATCAATTACCAAATATCCAATCCCCGCGGCAAAACAACCCGGGCCATCGATGTGCGGTAAATGATGAAACCATTCAATAGTATTTTAAATACCCTTGTCATATGCTTTTTGTTTATCGCTGCTACCAGCGATGAAGGGATTCATCTGATCCACGCCGATCAAACCATTGGCAGGATGCAAAACGAGCAAAAGCTGAGTATCTTTACGGGGCATGTGCATTTCAGGCAGGATACCATTCACATGCATTGTGATACAGCCGTGTTCAATCGAACCCTTAATCACCTTGATTTCCGGGGCCGGGTGTATGTTTTTGACGGCCGCAACCGCATCCGTGCCCGTACCATCCAATACGATCCGGACAAGCGGTCCATCCGCTGTGTGGACAGTGTGCGCATTAAGACGGATACGGATTCGATGTATGCCGAATTGATGTATTACGATTTAGAAATTGACAGCGTTTTTGCCCGCCGAAATGTTTATCTGATGAACACCGAACATCAGGTGCAGGTCTGGGGGGACAGCGGTATTCATCATGATCAAAAAAATTACAGTTATGTCCTGGGTCGACGGAGCCGTCTGATAAAAATCGATACATCCGCTGCCGATACCCTGGATATCC
The DNA here is from genome assembly GCA_014730185.1 of Caldithrix sp. Lineage (GTDB taxonomy): Bacteria > Calditrichota > Calditrichia > Calditrichales > Calditrichaceae > WJIP01. The sequence goes on from WJIP01000073.1 coordinate 16,069, forward strand.
GGGCGGCCCGGTTGCACTACTTTGCCGGGGATTCTGCCCGGGCCACGGCCGTGGACAGTGTGATCATCTATAAGGGGGCTTTAAAGGCTGCAGGCGATACGGCGATTTATGACACGGATGAGGAAATCGTATGGCTGCTTAACCATCCCAAGGCCTGGTACGAGGAAAACGCATTATCCGGCAATCGCATTAAAGCCCTGTTTGATTCCTTACAAATTACCGATTTGGTCGTTTTCGGACGGGCTGAGGCCCGCAGTCGGGTCGATTCCCTGTCGGATGAAGAAAACATCTTGCGTGGCAGGGAAATCTATTTTAAAATCGAAAACAAAAAACCGCAGCGTATTTTGGCTGTTCAGGAGGCATCCAGTATTTATTATTTACGCAATGAGCAAAACGAGGATCAAGGATCGAACTTCTCCACAGCCGATTCCATTTTAATCCTGTTTACAAAAGGGGAAGTGGACAGCATTAAAATCATGGGTGGGGCACAAGGCGTTTACTATCCGCAAAATTATAAGGGAGACAAGGCTTTTGAAGGACAATAAGGACAGCTATTTACTGCAGGGTGAACAGCTGACCAAAATATACGGAAAACGGAAAGTGGTGAACAACGTGTCGGTGAATGTGCAAACCGGCGAAATCGTGGGATTGCTGGGGCCTAACGGCGCCGGTAAAACAACCACCTTTTATATGATAACGGGTATGATTCGGCCCAACGGCGGTAAAATCCGTATTGATCAGCAGAATATCACCAAATTGCCCATGTATCAGCGAGCCCGGCGCGGTGTGGCTTATTTACCGCAGGAAGCTTCCATTTTCCGAAAGCTGACCGTGGAAGAAAATCTGCTGGCCATTATGGAAATGCTGGGCATCCCCAAAAATGAACGGCAAAAGCGCTGCCGGCAGCATTTGGAAGAACTGAACATCGGCCATTTGGCTAAAAGTAAAGGCTATCAGTTATCCGGCGGAGAGCGGCGGCGCACGGAAATTGCCCGTACGCTGGTTACCAGACCGTATTTTATCTTACTGGACGAACCCTTTGCCGGCGTGGATCCCATCGCCGTCGAAGATATTCAGAATATCGTTCACGATTTAAAAAAACGGGGCATCGGTGTTTTAATTACCGATCATAATGTACACGAGACTTTGTCCATTACGGATCGGGCGTATCTGTTATTTGAAGGAAAAATTTTGAAAGAGGGTACGTCCGATTTTCTGGCCGAGGACGCCGAAGCCCGTAAATTGTACTTAGGAGAGAAGTTTCGGCTGGATCGATGACTCATTGCATCGTAAATAATATAACCAATATCATTTTAATACGATATAAAAGTATTAAATCACTGCTTAATACTTTGTTCTCCTCGATCAAGGTGAATCGATTCTATTGAATAAAACAATAGGGGTAACACGAACAAAATAAAAACAAATGCACTTATAATGCCGCTAATACCCGTAAGGGCCAAAGTATACCATAAATTGCCACTTTGTTGGTCCGCCAGGATAATCATCGGTAAAAAACCCAGTACCGTTGTGGCGCTTGTCAGGAATAAAGGTCGTAAATGACTGGTACTACCTTTCACCATTGCTTTTTTTAAATTCAATCCTTTATTTTGCCAATACTTAAGTTTACTGATTAATATAATTGAATTATTAACGACAATTCCGCTTATGAACAAAACACCGATATATGCTGATCTGTCGAATATAGTATCCGACCAATAAAACGTAAAAAAGATGCCTATCAACCCTGCCGGAATCGTTAAGAAAATCAGAAATGGATCGCGGAACGATTCGTATAATGCAGCCGTAACCATAAAAATAAATAGTAAGCCCATAGCGATAACCATCGTCATATTACTTTGTTCGCTTTCGTCTGATTCTGATCGGTAACGTGTTGATATGGAATAACCTAAAGGTGTACTAAAATCATCAAGCACATCATTCAGATAATCCCGCCCAAATCGATACGGACCCAAATAATCAAAACTGAGTTTACGGATATATTGTTGATTTTCACGTCGAATTTCATTCTGTATTTTTTGTTTATTAACCTTCGCTATACGGTTCAATCTGAATGGAGGTAATCCGGGAATAGAAATCCACTGGGAAGTCAAATCATGTAATTGCAAACGATCATAGTATTTCGATTGGATATTAAGATACTTTTCTTCCAGACCGATTTTAATTCTATCCGCGCTGAGTCTTCGGGTGGTGTGAAGATTAATATAAGGTATAACGTCTGCCGGTATTAATCCGAGTTGGGCCATCTTGGTGCGCTCGATTTGCATGGATAACTCATACAAAGGACTCATCTGAAATGAAAGAGAAGCATTAATGTCAATTTCTCGTACCCGCGGATTACGTTGCAATCGCGCTTTTATATTCTGAGCCAAACGCTTCAATTCAAGATAATTATATCCTTTTAATTTTAAGCTGAAGTTGGATACCACACCTCCGAAGCCACTGGAAAATCCCTGACCGTAACCCCCAACGCTTACGTATGCACCTCCAACCTCTGCCGCTCTGGCAATCAGTTTCTCTTTTAATGTTAGTGGGGTTAAACTAAAGGCCGTTTCAGACGGAAAATCCACCCGCATACTGGCAGCCACCGGATATATGGTTGTCTCGATTTTGCCAACACCGGGCGATGTTAAAGCGATTTGTTCAAATTCCAGTATCAAATTCTCGCTTAAACCGATATCACTGCCCTGCGGTAATTTAAGATAGACCATTAAATAGTTGCGATCGCCCCACCATTGCCAGGGTTCGCCGCGCTGCACGTGTTCAAAAAAAACGTAGGTTGCGCCGCCTAATATGGGATCCGTATATTGGCGAATTGTCTGGTAAAAACGACTGCCGATGGTATTATTATAAACGGAATGAATATAATATTTCCAAATGTTTTCTTTTTTATCCTCATAGTAGTCCAAAGAATGGGGCAATAACCATAAAGGTATACCAAAGCTCAAGAGTACAAGAAGAAAAATCAATTTTCGAAATCTAACGATTTTGGACAGAAATTTTTCATAAAACTGTTCAACGGCATGCAGAATTCTTCGTTTAGGCTGAGCAGCCATTCGCTTCTGCCAATGCCAGTAGGCTGCCGGTACAAATAAATAGGCAAATATAACCGAAGAAATGAGAGCTGATGTTACCACCATAGCAAAAGGCACATACAATAATTTTAAATTGGGCATTAAAAACATGAATGGTAATAATGCCGAAATGGTCGTTAAAGTAGAAGCCAAAATGGGGAACCAAATGATCTGTATCTGATCGACAATATATTCTTTTTGTGTATACCCTTCAATCTTATCAAATACAAGAATGGCATTATCAACAATAAATCCAAATCCAAGGGCAAGACCCGCCAAAGTGAGTAAATTGATTGAATAAGAAAATGCATATATGAATATAAAAACAGATAAAATGGACAGAACAATACTAACCAAAATGATTAATGTGTATGAAGTGCGCCGAACCACGGTCATTAAAAGTAAAAATATGGCCAATAAGGCAAATATAGTGCGCTGGGCAAGATCCCTAATAGCCAAACGCAACTGAGCGCTATTATCATCAACCAGCATAATATGGTTACCGGAAGGCAAGGCCGTCTTTATTAAATCAATAGTTTCAAAAACACGGTCGGCAACCTGAATTGTATTACTTCCGCTTTCCTTTTGAAGTGCGATCAACAAGGTATGCTGACCATTAATTCGTTTTTTGTAACGCAGCGGTCGAAAACCTTGTTTAATTTGTGCGATTTGATTTAAAGTAATAACTTTACGACTGTCGATTTTAAAAGGAATTTTAGCCAGATCGTCCATCTGCTGGAATGTTATATCGACACTCAGTGGTAAACGTTGTTCTTCATTACGCAAAGCGCCGACATGAATTCGCTTTCCCCTTAATTTTCTGCGAACATCCTGAACAGATAAATTGAATTGTTGCATGCGCTTTAAATCTAATAACACTTCAACCTGAGGTGTACGAAGCCCATAAACCTGAACATGGGCAACGCCATCCACATTTAATAAAGGACGTTTGATTTCCTGCTCAACCAGTTGATAAAGCTTTTTTTCCGGAAGACGGGTTAGTAATCGATAACTCAGAAATCGCTGCCGTTCAAAGGCCTCCGGTATAAAGGGTTTTACCGAAGGACGGGCTACACCTTTAGGGAGCCAGTTTTTATAATCGCTTAAAATTTCGTTGATGCGAAACATCATATATTTCATATCTGCGCGGCGGTTAAATTGTAATATGACACGCGCTACGGTATTTTCCGAAACCGATTCGATTTTACGCAGATCGGATAGCTCCTGCATGCGGCTTTCGATAGGAGCAGCAATCCGGGCTTCGATCATTTCCGGTGTTCCATCCGGGTAGTACACCTGAATGGTAACCTTGGGAAAGTTAACATTAGGAGAGCGCTCGAGCGGCAAGTGATAGAGAGAAGCAATGCCCAGCAGACAGACTATTGTTGTCAGAATGGATAAGGATACGGGGCGCTTGAGCCAGAAATTGAGAAATTGCTTCATAGACTAAATTTTTTATGGATTATGGCCTATGCAATTCAGTCATTATTTTTAAGGTTGCGAACTGTTAATTTTTTGTATAATACCGGTATTACGAACAGGGTAAGGACCGTTGCCACGCTCTCGCCCCCTATTATGGCTATGGCCATAGGTTGCTGTAAGTCTGCCCCGGGCCCAATGCCCAGCGCAAGAGGTAGTAAACCGATCACAGTGGTTGTTGTTGTCATAAGAATGGGACGCAGACGCAAGCGACCAACCCGATGAAGCGCTGCTTCCAAAGGCATTCCATCTTTTACAGCCCGGCGAATAAAATCTATTTTAATAATACCGTCATTTACCACGATACCTACTATGACCACCAATCCGATAACAGACATAATGTTAACAGACATTCCGGTTATGAAGAGTGCAGGGATAATACCGATGATAGCCAAGGGCACAGTAAACATAATAATGAATGGAGCTAAAAACGATTCGAATTGAGCAGCAAGAATAAGATAGACAAGAAGAATAGCTAGAGCAAACGCCAAAAACAGACGATGTAACGATTGTTTACTTTCCAACCACTCGCCGCTTCGATAAAAATGATAGCCATGGGGCAATGGGAGTTCATCTGTTAACTGCCCTACAAACGATGCCAACTGCGTTAAGTTATCCGCACGCATATCGAGGCGAAAGACACGTGATTGTCTTTTACGTTCGATGTAGCTTAGATCTTTTTTCTTTTCCATGGTAATCAATGAATATAGCGGATAACCGGCAATCTTCTGTTCTAATAAATCATCCAAATGGGTACGCAGGTTTTCTTTACCCCTTAGTACTATGCTTATTTTACGATCAAAATCACGATATTCTGTGGCAACATGTCCTTTAAGCGTAGCCGATATAAATTCTGTAAGATCGGAAGGTGTAAGATTATACCGGGCCAGTTTTATTCGATCAACAGAAAAAACCAATGCCGGATAACGCTCAAAGTAATTTGTGCTATATATGGCTTGTGGATAGCGTTGTTGAATACGACTACGTACAATGGTAGACAGGGAGTCTAAAACAGAAAGCGCCGGTCCCGATATATAAAGCGATAAGGGGGCGGTTTGACGGCCCAATAAACCGCTCAATGCGGGCTGCACCGAACGGGCGTCTACCTGCATTGCGGGTGTCGACTTCCAGCGATTGTGTAATGATTGCAAATATTGGTTGCTGGTTATAGTGGATTTTAAGCGCAGATAAATATATGAACGATTGAGTTTACGCTCCTCCGCTTCTAAAAAAACACCGGTTTTTTTTCCCATTTCGGAAAAAATCATATCGATTCTTTCATCGTTTATGAATTGTTTTTCTAATACAGCGGAGTTTTGATCAATATATGGCAATGATACACCGGGTTTATAATCGATGTGTGCTTCGATGGCGTTCTGTTCGGTATGAGGCAGGAGCCGTCGGTCTATGCGTAGAAGCAGCATCAAAGCGGCTATCAATAATAGCACAACCATCAACAAAAAGCGGTTTTCATGCTGTAATATTTTTTTTAACAATTTTTCATAATACGGAATAATGCGACTGTTAAAAAAACCTTCGTTATCCCGGTGCACCAGTGCCGACCGGGGCTTGAATTTTATATAAAGAACGGGTAATAGAGTAAATCCAACTGCCAGTGAAGCCAACAGGGCATAGGTCACGGTTTTGGCTTGTTGTGTAAATATGGCCGAAGAAACATCATTTAAAAACAGAACCGGCGTAAACACGGCAATGGTTGTGAGTGTGGCGCCGGTAATTGGTAAAGCGACTTCGGATGTTCCCTTGACGGCTGCCTGAAAGGAACCATATCCCTGATCGCGATACCGGTGTATATTCTCCAGAACAATAATGGAATTGTCTACCAGCATACCGCCGCCCAGCGCTAATCCGGCCAGGGAAATCACATTGAGACCGATATCGGTAAACCTCATCCATAAAAAAGCAGCGAGAATAGAAACCGGAATGGATAGGGCTATTATTAAAGGGGCCCGCCAACTGTATAAAAACATAAATAGTACTAAAACGGCAAGTAAACCGCCTATCAGAATCGCGTAACCCACACTATTAATGGCCTCTTTAATGAAACCGGCCTGTGTGTGAACCATAGTAAGGTGTAAAGAAGGATAACGGTTACGCAACTGCTTAACCACGGTAAGCAATCGATTGTGCACATTAAGGGTATTGGTACCGCTCTCTTTCCGTATATCGATGGCAACACATTGTTTACCATTCATCCGCACCCGCGATTCCGGTTCGGCAAATCCATCTTCTATAACAGCCAGTTTTGTTAAAGGAACGAATAGATTACCTTTTTCATTAAAAACGGGTGTTTGGGCAATTTCATTTACAGAACGGTATTCACTATTCATGCGCAGGGTTAATCTGAAGTTTCCACGCTTTATACTTCCACCCCTGCTTAAAATATTATTCTGCCTTAGCGCCTGTTCAATGGCCGGCATACTGAAACCCTGGCTACGCAGCACATCGGGATTGACTTCGATATGGATTTCCCGTTCCGGTGCGCCCATAACCGTTGCTTCGGCAACGCCTTCTAATTGTTCCAGGCGTTTACCAATCACATATTCAGACAATTGTTTTAGATGGGCGATATCCGCTCCGCTAAGGGCGATCGTGGTAATGGGTCTTCGTTGTGGATTACGAAGATGAATGACCGGACGCAGCGCATTCTGAGGGAAACGGCTGTAAACACGGTCGGCTTGCTGCCTTATGTTCAATGCTGCATATTTCATATCGGCGCCCCATGCCAGGGAAACCTTAATAACGGATTCTTCCTGCATTGAACGGGAGGTCACATCGGTTACGCCCCGGATACCGCTGATCGCTTCTTCCAGAGGAACAGAAATATTGTGTTCCACTTCCGCGGGCATAGCGTCAGGATAGGTGGTATGCACGGTTACTTCCGGGAAATTCAGAGGCGGCAGCAAGGACAGTTCAAATTCCCGTAACGACAGTAAGCCCAGGATTATCAAAGCAAGATATGCCATAAAAACAGCAACGGGACGACTCAGAATAGTTTGTAGTATACGTTGCATATAAATGCTAATCTTTATATAAGAATTTAGATAATACCGGTTTGAATGACCAAAATCTGATGTTTCTGAATCTTAACTCATTTCATCAGTTTATTTATTCGGGTTGTACTTTAGCTCCATGGGCCAGGTTAAAATGGCCGTCAATGATGACCGGTTCACCGGCTTTAAGGTTAAATTCCGAATCCAGCACCTGTACATAGCGGTTATTTCTTTTACCGGGTGTAATATAACACCAGTTAGCGACCGAATCCCGGACAACAAATACAAGATTACGCTCATCCCGTTCTAAAACCGCTTCCTTCGGGACAAGTAAAGTTTCTTCATAAGCGCGGGCAGTGATTTCCACTTCCGCGCTCATCCCCGGTAAAATACCCTGAGCGCCGTCCTGTAACAAAATACCCACGCGCAGTGTATGTTGTTCTTTATTTAAAACCGTATTTTTCTCATAAACCTTTCCCGTCACGCTACGGCCGTTTAAGGCCGGAAACCGCGCCGTGCACTTCGCGCCTGTAAGGACTAACGGCGCTTCATTTTCCAAAACACTCACTTCCAGTTTAATTTTGGACAGATCATACAACATGGCGATCGCTTCACCGGCAGTAACATACTCGTTTTCTTTTATGTTTAAATTACCGATGACACCGGAGAAGGGGGCCCAAAAAAAGGTGCGACGGTAGTTAAGCAAAGCTTTTCTATATGCGGTATGAGCCTGACTTAAACCGCTGGTAGCCATCAATACCTCACTCCGGTTCTTTCCGGATAAAATCCTTTCGGCGAGGGAATCTAACCGCGAAGTGTATTTTTTAAAAGATGGACCGGGTTTGGCACTTTCCGGATAATGTGTATTTAA
>WJIP01000074.1 GCA_014730185.1 Caldithrix sp.
AATCCCTTTAAATCTCAAAGTTCACCTGAATATATCCGGACCGGACGGTGCAAACCGTCCGGTTTCTTTAATCTCTCTTCGAAATAAACGTAATCGACGAAACGTTTTCTGCCCTTAAATGCATTGAAATTAATAGCCAAAGGATAATTTACATGTGGCAGTATAACGGGCAAAAACGGCCACCGTTTGCTGAGCAGCCCGGCGAGGGACAGGAATCGGTGTGGGATTATCCGAGACCGCCCAAAATAGTACGAGATGACCGTACGGTAACAGTGTATACGGCAGTTCAATTGCTGGCTAAAACCAATCAATCTCTGCGTGTATTGGAAACAGCCAGCCCACCCTCTTTTTACATACCATGGACAGATGTGCACTCATCCCGTCTGGTTAAAGCGTCCGGTATATCGATCTGCGAATGGAAAGGCCGGGCCACATACTGGGGGCTCTACGATGCATCCGATACTTCTGCGGTGGGCTGGTCTTATGAAAATCCCCATGGCAATTTCCGGCAGCTTAAAAGTTACATGACCTTTTATCCTGGGCGTGTGGCCTGTTACGTGGACGGACAGCGGGTAACACCCCAGGATGGTTTGTTTTATGGCGGCTGGATTACTTCCGAACTGGTTGGCCCTTTTAAGGGTGCCCCCGGTACCGAACATTGGTAAATTTTATCAAATTTAACAAAGAAATCCGTTGTAGATGCTCGATAATGTTTAGCCTTAAACAGTCGTGTTGAAATAAAACCGAATAGACCAAGCTGCTTATTTATTCCTAACACACATCCGGCGCTTTTACATCGCCTTCAGCCACTTCATTGCCAAAATATTTTTTCTGAAACCATAGCGCAATATTGACCAAACCAATCAATACCGGCACTTCCACCAGCGGTCCGATAACCGCGGCAAAAGCTACACCGGACTCGATCCCGAAAACGGCAATGGCCACGGCAATGGCCAGCTCAAAATTATTACTGGCAGCCGTAAAGGATAGGGTAGCCGTTTTGGAGTAATCGGCACCTACTTTTCGGCCCATATAAAAAGAAACCAGGAACATCAGCACAAAATAGATCAGCAGCGGAATGGCAATACGCACCACATCCAGCGGAATTTTTACGATGTATTCACCTTTCAGCGTAAACATCACCACAATCGTAAACAGTAGGGCAATTAATGTAATCGGACTGATTTTGGGGATGAACGTTTTGTGATACCATTCCTTGTCTTTGATTTTAATCAGCGAAAAGCGGGTGATCACACCGGCGATAAAGGGAATGCCCAGGTAAATAAAAACGCTTTCGGCGATCTGGCCGATGGTTACGTTAACAGCAGTACCTTGCAGTCCGAACCAGGTGGGCAGAATGGTAATAAATACATAAGCATAGACCGAGAAAAACAGCACCTGGAAAATAGAGTTAAAGGCCACCAATCCGGCAGCGTATTCCGTATCGCCTTTGGCCAGTTCGTTCCAGACAATGACCATGGCAATACAACGCGCCAGTCCGATCATGATCAGGCCGTACATATATTCCGGGTAGCTGCTTAAAAAGGCAATGGCCAGGAAGAACATCAGAACGGGGCCAATGATCCAGTTCTGCACCAATGAGAGAGTCAGCACTTTCCAGTTGCGGAAAATTTCACCCAGTTCTTCGTAACGCACTTTTGCCAATGGCGGGTACATCATTAAGATAAGACCGATGGCAATGGGAATATTGGTGGTGTCGACCTGAAAAATATTCCAGAAATCAACAATACGGGGAAACAGGTAGCCCGAAAATACGCCGACGAACATAGCCAGAAAAATCCACAGGGTTAAATAGCGATCAAAAACAGAAAGCTTTTTACTAACCTTTTGCATTTCAGATTTCCTAATTTTAATAGTTATTGAGCGGCGCTTTTAATCCATTGTTTCAGCGTGGATTTCACCGGTATTTTACCGCTGCTAACCACTTTATTGTTGATGAGCAGACCAGGGGTCATAAAGATGCCCATTTCGGCAAACCGATTGACATCCGATACCTTTTCAATTTCGGCCTGAATATCGTTCTCACTAACCACTTCGCGGCAGAGATTTTCCAGTTTTTGACAATTTGGGCAGCCACCTCCGACGACTTTTATATTGATCATGGTTATACCTTCCATTTTTTTTTAATTTCTTTATCATAGAATACTTTAAAATCGTTTTTGATCTCGTCCCGAATACGGCGAAACTCCGATAGCACCTCTTCATCCGTACCTGCAGCCTCGGCCGGATCTTCAAAACCGATATGCAATTGCTTCTTAACCTTTCCGAGGAAGACCGGACAGGTTTCTTTGGCGTTGTCGCATACCGTGATTACATAATCCCATTGTTCATCCAGGTACCGATCTACATTTTCCGGCTTACCGTCGCTGATGTCGATGCCGGTTTCCTTCATAACCTGCACCGCTTTGGGATGTACCTGCCCCGAGGGATTAGTGCCCGCCGAACGGACATGCAATTCAGGGTTAAAATCCCGTAAAAATCCTTCCGCCATCTGACTGCGGCAGGAATTACCGGTACATAAAATTAGAATGTGCATTACCGTTCCTTTCTATCACGACGTTCCACTGAGAATCCACGAAGAGTCAAAGTGTTTTACTTTAGAGTTAGAGAACCAAAGTTTTAAATCCATTCTTTAATACCGTTACATTGAAATTAATCAGCAAATCAGGCTTAATATTGGTCAGATTCATATAAGTTAGAATCTGAGTTTGATGGTTTTACCTCTTTTTTCCACTGATTTCAGTTCTAAAATTATTTCTTTGTTCAATCAGTAAATCAATTCAATAGCCGCATTCCGGATTCAATTCTTCGTAAAGCACAGGAATCTCTTTTTGCCGTTCACAGGAAATCTTCTTTTTAGGTAGTTCATAAGCCAGACATCCTTCATAGGTGAATTCCGATAAGCCCGGATCGAGAATTTTATGCACCTCAATGGCAAAACCCATGATTTGTCCGGATAAATCTTCAAACTCCATTCTGTTAATCTTCAAAATATTTGAACCAGATCGTTCGTTTCCTAAAGTCTGAATATAATTTTTCTTCTCGGTTCTTCGTATATCCTTTGTGTAACTTCGTGACCATTTCCCCTAAAAGAAATATCCATATATAATACCGATCAGGGTAGACATAATTACCACCAGACCTACGAATACGGCTGTTTTCTGGGTACCGATCACACTGCGGATAACCAGCATGTTGGGCAGTGACAGCGCCGGCCCGGCTAACAGTAATGCCAATGCCGGTCCTTTGCCCATTCCGGCGTTGATTAATCCCTGCAATATCGGAATTTCAGTTAACGTTGCAAAATACATAAACGCGCCGACGATGGACGCAAAAAAATTCGAAAACAAGGAATTTCCACCGACAAGATTTACAATCCACTCATTCGGAATAATGCCGTTGCCATTATCTGCCGAACCGAGCAGGAAACCTGCAACTAAAACGCCCGCACCGAGAAGCGGCAATATCTGTTTTGTGAAGCCCCAGGTTTCGCCCAGCCACTCGTTAGGTTCACCTTTACTGAGTGTCAATATTAATGTGAGTATCACAATGGCAACGGTAAACGGAATTAAGGGTTGATGGGACCAAACCAGTGCGAATATCAATACGAACACTGAACCGGCTCCGACATATAATTTATTCAACCTGAGAATAAAAATTAGAGAAAGTGAAAACAGAATTCCAAATATGCTCACGAGGATCCATTTATAATCAAATATAAAATACCAGAAACCTGCGGTTGTATCCGGTTTACCCCAGTTAGCAAAAACTAAAATTGCAACGAGTACAAAAAAGTGAAATGCTGTCTGCCAGAGCGGTCTGCTCTCTTCCGTTTCCGGTAAGGCGAGCTGTGCGGTTTGTCTCTCATTTTCTTCTTTACGGTATATGAAGTTCATTATTAATCCGATTACAACACTGAAGATCACCGCACCAATAATTCTTGCAATACCGAGTTCGAGTCCTAGTACTCTCGCTGTAAGAATAATCGCAAGAATGTTTATGGCCGGACCCGAATACAGAAAAGCAATGGCCGGCCCTAATCCCGCACCCCGCTTATGAATGCCCGAGAAAAGAGGAAGCACAGTACAAGAACAAACCGCTAAAAATGTCCCCGACACTGCAGCAACGGAATATGCTATCCATTTCTTCGCTTTACCGCCAAGATATTTAATAACCGCATTTTGACTAACAAATACGGCGATTACGCCGGCAATAAAAAAGGCAGGTATCAAACATAAAATTACATGTTCTTGCGCATACCACCTGACAAGATCGAATGCGGCAATAATGGCAGCTGAGAAGGATTCATCTTCAATCGGCATAAAGTAAGCGAATAAGAAGAAGCCGAGTATCCATAAAAACGATTTATATTGTTCTTTCCAGTTCATAAAATGTTGTTGTTATATTTCGCTAATTATCGAATTATAAAAAACTCTAAATGCCGCACAGTGTATTGCGGTCAACAGTAGTTACTTTTTTCTGGTCATTTAGAACTCGTTCATCCGCTGTCAGCCAGGTGCGGATTAAAGGCAGCAGATGACGCATATACGGGTTTGTTTGATCCGTATTCAGATAATAATTGACCCATTTGCCATCTTTTTCATCTGTTATAAATTCGGCATTTCTGAGTATTGACAAATGCTTGGAAACCGTTGATGTGGCCAGGTTCAGAATTTCGGTAATTTCACAAACACACAACGGTCGTATCTCCAGCATCTTTAAAATGCGTATGCGATTACTGTCCGCCAGCGCTTTAAAAGCATATACTATTTTATCCATCGTGCACCTCATTTCGCTAAATAACGAAATATAAAAAAAGCAGGCTATTTGTCAAAATTTTATTCTGTAAACAATGAGAGCCGTTTGAGTATTGAGGTTGAATTCCGGGGAGGGCACGATGGTGAATCTGTGGCCATCCAAGCTATTGGTTAATGATGAATGATTTGAGTGTGTTCCAGCCCATTCAATATATTTCCGGGCAATTCGTTGATTGGCTTTTGAACAAAGATCGAAGTCATAGTTTTCGTTTATTATCCGTTGGCATTCTTTTCTCTGATGGTTAAATAATAGAATTTCTGCCGATGGCCGTCGGAAGATATTACTTTAATTGTTATCGTAAATTCGGGTGGTGCAGTATGCACCTGGATAGATTGGCCGGAGGCTACGGATTCATCATTGATATAAATGGTTGCCGCGGTGTCCTTAGCCACAGCAGTCAACAGAATACTGCGGGGAAAGGAGGCAAAGAAAACATCATATTCGCTAACATCCGGATCGAACGGCGGAGAAAAGTTTGCATCCGGGATAGTAATACGGTTTAGTTCAGCGCTTTTGCCGTTACTGGGGTCCGCTTCGAAGAGACCGCATGCATTGAGCATTACCAAAACAAGTATCGATACCCATTTGCGCATGGTTTACATTTCTCTCAGAGTAAACAGATTTTTTTGATTTATTCCGGCCTTACAAATGCTGCTTCATTGGGATTGATTTACGGCACCCTAGATGTCTCTTTTTCGATTATTCAGCTCCCGGACAACTTGCTCAATGGCCGTATCATTGAATGTCACCGAATAGCGATCCTGCAAATCCTCAAGCACGGCATTGCGGCGGTTTTTAATTAATTCCGTCCTAAGTTTGCTCTGCACCAGTCCTTTTACTTCGTCAAAAGAACGGTCATTCCATTCGCCGTCATGCTGGTCATAATAGGCCCGTAAATCATCCATATCGATATCAATCGTACTATAAATCAGTTGATTTTTTGTATAACGCTGCAGCTTATCCTCTTTTACCATTTCAAACGCCCTAGTGAACTTTTGGGTTTGATCCAATTCTAATTTGAGCGCCTCCAGAAACATCAAATCATAAACCACGGTCTGGCGCACAAACCGTTGCACATCCTCTTCCGTTTTCAGAAAAATCCGGTCCGCTCCCTGTGCTTTGTTATACTTTTCTATGAATTCCGCAACTGTCCACTTTCCTTCATTGAAATTTACAAAGACGGCTTCGGCTACGTCGTTCGGAACCTTCTGTTCTTGAATCTCATAAACCAGCTGACTCTCACGGACAAAAGCATTTAAGATGTTATCGATAAACTGAGAATTAACCTGCACCTCATAAGCATCATACAAGCTGTCAATATAGCTTTGAATGAAGGCATTGGTTTTTTGTCGTTTTATATTTTTTACCAGCTGATCACGCATTTGGGCCAAGGGTTTTTGTTCGACCTTTCGTTTATCCAGTAATTGAATAATATGAAAGGCGTTGTTTACCTGAACCGGCCTGGATATTTGATTCACACTCAAATCACTGACCACCGGCCCCAGTTTATCGCCCAGTTGCAAACTCGTGAAATGACGGGGTACTTCCCCGCCTTTAATCGATGAACGGCGATCCGCAGAATGAGCACGGGCAATATCGGCAAAGTTGGCTCCCTTCATCAAAACTTCATACAGAGAATCCGCAATACTCGGATTGGTTAACCAGATATCCGCGATTTTATATTCGAACTGCGTTTTCTCGTAGGCCCGTTTGATTTCCGGTTCGGTAACCGTTATGGAATCCGGCATGACCTGCTGATAAAGCGGTCCGTTGGGTTGAATTAACCGTTTCCGCTTCTCTTTTTTAAGTTCAGCGATAAAAGCCGAATCTTCGTCCAGTTTCCGTGTATAGCCTTCTGCAATAAAATAAAAATCTTCAACAAAGTATTTGGAAATATACTCTTTAACCATATCGGCTGTAAACTGATCCTGCGTTCTGAAAACCCTGCTGCGGGTAAAACGGTCCAAAAAACGATCTTTATGCAATTCATGACCCTCAATATCCATTAAAACATTCGGTGCTTTTTTTTCGCCACATTGCACCAGGAAAGCTGCCAGCATTAAAATCAATCCCGCGAATCGCCAAAAATTCATATAGGCCTCAAATCCTCTTGGTTTGTTCGTACAATATTTTTAGTAATTTTCAACATATGTTATTTGCGACATATCAATTTAATCCGCCATTCCTCAGACGAATGTACTGTTTCAGCCGTATTTATGATTGTGCACGATAAATTGCTATTTCAATAGCAGCATCCGTTTAACGGCCCTTTGATTTTTACTTTTCAGTTGATAAAAATATAAGCCCGAAGAAACCGGTACACCCTGTTCATTGACGCCGTCCCATACCACCTGATGAGCGGTGCCGGCCTTCAAAGGTTTCGCATCGTAAACGGTGCGTACAACCTGCCCCAGACTGTTGTATATTTTAAGCGTAACCGGGCCGTTCTCGGCTAAAGAAAAACGGATGGTAGTGGACGGATTGAAAGGATTGGGGAAATTGGCATACAGTCTGAACTGGCTGGCTATACCGTGCAAAGGTTCTATTTCGGTTATATTATACTGATTTACGGCTACATCATCCAAAGCCCAGCCCCAACCGGTGGTATAATCATCGGCAAACAAGCGAAACCGCAGCAATATCAATTCCCCTTCATTGAAGAAGTTGGTTAAATCAATCTGGTGTTCAACAAACATGGAAGCATCTCCCGGAACATTATTATCATAGGCAAACGTCCACAGTGAATCCAACCGGCAATCATAGGGCTGGCTGAGCACCTGCCAGTTCTGACCATCACGACTCCCTTCCACAGCCACATAATCCCACATTTGAAAATCCGGATATTGGCTGCCGGTTTCGCCGGATTCAATAATCGCCACATCTTTATAGATTAACTTCGAATCCTTTTTAATACGTACCGGTGATCCCAACAGGGCCAGATATTCCTGTTTATTGTCATAGGGATGCGGTGAATGCAAAGCTGCATTCTCAAAGCCGGTTGGTGTTGCCACTGAAAAATCACCGTAAAATGCAGTTCTGTTACTGTTGAAGGTTTCGTACACACTATCCACGGAAGCATAAATGCGGATGGATTGTTCCTCCGAGAGCAGTGTATTACCATCCTTATAACCTTTTAAGATGACCGTTAATTCTTGCGGCGGATTGACGGAATGTGCAATGCTGCTGTCCCGGTATATGGGAAATTCGAACAAAGTGCGTACCACATCATTATTGATAGATACCTGCATCGAATCATAAAGGCCACGGGCTGTAAACCGGATCGGCAGTTCGTTCGTGTTGGGATTGGGCGGATCAATCGCAGCTAAAATCGGCTCACGTAATGGGACATCCGGTTCCGGCAGTTCCGGATAATGAACCGACCATACGCCCCGCCCATGGGTGGCCGCCACCACCTCCTGACCGACAACTTTTAAGCGGCGTATAGATACGGCCGGCAAATTATTATTAGCAAAAGCCCAGGTTTGGCCTTTATCATTGGAAATAAACAAACCGATATCCGTGCCAATCCATATTTCGGATGAATCATGGGGCATGACTATCAGTGTATGAACCGGTACATTGGGCAGATTAGCGCTGATATCCTGCCAGCTTGAGCCTAAATCATCACTGCGGTATATCTTGCCGAAACCGGAAACTCCAAATAAGGCGAACACGGTTAACGGATTATGCGGTGAAGTGGCAATTCCGGTTAGTAGGGCATTGGGCGAGCCTGTGGGTTTGGGAATCGTATTAAATGATAAGCCACCGTTAACCGAAAGATTGATATGATCTTCGTTAGAAGCCACCCATACAATGTTAGAATCAGCCTTAGAGAAGGCCATTCGCATATATCTTGAACCGCTTAATGACACGGAAACGCTTTGCCAGCTCTGCCCCCCGTTTTCCGTAACATAAATGCGATCGGCTCCCGAGGCTGTTAATATTTTATCGGAATTATAAGGAGACATGAGCAAGGGGGTATGAAAAATATCACTATCCGGCGGGCCGTTTTCCAGCAGTTGAAACGACACACCGCCGTCTACCGACTTGTAAATATTACTGTTATACAAAGTAGCGTAGATGATATCCGGATCGGTTTTATGCCAGGCGCAGTCGAAACCATCACCGCCAACAACTTCCTGCCACTTGCTGTCAAAAACCGCGGCATTGGGCGACAAATTGGTTCCATTATCCTGAGAACCGGCAATAAAACGATTGGTAAACGGATGGCGGTCGGCATCGTAATATTGGGTTACGTTATAGTTATTATTGCGATTTTCCCAGTTTACACCCTGATCGGGTGAATAATAAATGCCGCCATCATTGGCTGCTACCACAGCAAAGTTTCCGTCTCCATCGGGAATGGTAACCAAAAAATGTTGATCGGCGTGTACATATTGCAGCCCGTTGGCTCCATACCAATGACTGATCGGTTGCGGATTCATGGAATTATCATCCGTCTCAATACGATATAAATCGATACCCCCCGCATAAACCGTTAACGGATCGTAAGGGTGCACGATCAGCGTATTATCATACCACCCCTGAGTTCTGAACCAATTCGGTTCATTGCCCAGGTATTGCCATTCCTGACCAGCATCCAAAGAACGGTAAAGCCCTTTTAATCCACCGGAGACATTTACGGCCGCCGCATACAATACATTGGTATCCGCCTGCGAAATAGCCAATTCGATACGATAGTGATTGGTGATTTCGGTGGAAACATCCTGCCAGGTAGCCCCCATATCAGTGGATTTATAAATACCATCACCATTGACGGCGATATACTGAGAGTTAAAATTCAATGGATTGGCAATGATCTGTTGTACTCTATAGGGATTACTGAAAACGGTATCCCACTTCGCTCCCCCATCCAAACTACGGAATAATCCGCGATTGGTGGCCACAAGCAAGGTGTCCGCACGCTGAGGGTGTACAATAATACGATTAATATATCGAAAGTTCTGATTATTGGCTGTAGCGTTTAATTGCAACCAGTTTTCACCGCCATCGGTTGTTTTGAAAACACCATCGCCAATAATGGCATCATAATTATAAAAACCCTCGCCTGTACCGGCGTAAAGAATATCTGGCTTTTCACGGCATATGTCAATGGTGGTAACTGAGATAACCGGCATGTCCTGTGACTGATATTGCCAAGACTGGCCGCGGTTATCGGTTTTCCATATCCCCCCGCCAACGGCCCCAACCCACCAAATATCTGCGTTTTGCGGATGAACAACGATGGCCCGCGATCTGCCCCCGATATTACCGGGACCGCGTTCCACCCATTGCAATGGACTTTCGGTTAACCGTTTAATGCTGTTCGAACGGACCTTATTAAAAGCTTCAAATTTCCATTGCGGTTTATAGGAAAAGGATTTATTAATTTCAGATCGTATAGCGATTTCATATTGCATGGCCACACTAGGCTTATCAGGTCGTTTGCCTTTTTCTTCCCGGTCGTATTTTTTTTAAGCCTGAGGATAATTTTGCAACTTGAATTCTGCAGTGCTCTTATTGACATCGGGGCCGGAAAAATAATTCGAAAAGACTAAAAAAATAAAAATGATGACGGATAACGGCCAAATCATATTCAAATAAAATTTCTTAGAGCGGTTGTATATCTTCATGGATAGTTTAACCTTATATTAAATTGAGGTTACGACTTTTCAATATGCCTTATTTTATTTTGAATTGTTATAGCGTTTTCTTCATTACAACAATTTAAAAGAGAAAGGTTCCCGTTATTACGGTTTATCGTATTCTTTATTCATGTGTTATTAAAAACGGCTCCATTGTGTGCGGTTTAAAGATCCGCATTTTTATGAAAGATGGATGCTCATGACTATGATACACTTTATGAACAGCCTTTTTAAAATCCGAACGCCTGGCCTGATAAATATCGACAAACGTCTGAGGATTTCGATCAAATAAAGGGAACCAGCTACTCTGCACCTGTATCATAATACGATGACCCGGTTTGAACGTATGCAATACATCATTCATTCGGATTGTAATGTTGTGGACACTGTCCGGTTCAAGGGGTTCCGGATCAGAAAAACTGTTGCGAAATTTGGACCGCATAATTTCGGCCCTTAACAATCTCTGATATCCACCCATTTGTACATTACAGGGATTATTGTCCGGATTGCCGGTAGTATCCGGATAAACATCGATTAATTTTACGACCCAATCGGCATCCGTTCCTGTAATGGCAACCGATAGATTGGCCATAAGTGGACCGGCAACGGTTAAAGAGTCGCTTAAAACAGGGGATATAAAGGACAAAACATCCGGACGT
>WJIP01000075.1 GCA_014730185.1 Caldithrix sp.
CATATAGGTTTCCGCGCCTTGCAGATTTTACGTCCATGCCAGATCAACCAATGGTGGGCAGCCGACCATTGTTCTTCAGGTATGATTTTCATCAATTGTTTTTCAGTTTCCAGCACATTATCCGCGTTGGCCAGGCCGATACGATTGCTCACCCGGAACACGTGTGTATCCACGGCAATAGCCGGAAAATCCGTTGTAATACTCAAAACCACATTGGCGGTTTTGCGTCCCACTCCGGGTAACTGCATGAGGGCTTCGCGGCTTTCCGGTAAGCGACCATCGTAATGATCAAGCAAATAACGGCAGGTGGCCAAAATATTCTTGGCCTTGGATTTATACAATCCAATGGATTTGATCTCATTCTCAAGCTCCTGTGTGGATAATTTAATGAAATCAGCCGGTTTGGGATAACGTTTAAACAGGTATTTGGTTACAATGTTTACGCGGGTATCGGTGCTTTGAGCCGCCAGCATGGTGGATATCAACAATTGAAAGGGGGTTTGGTATTTTAATGCCGTACCCGTTTCACCGTAGGTAATGTAAAGGTGATGCAACACTTCCTGAGTTTCTTTTTTATTTAGCAAGAGGCAACTCCCGGCAGACGTTTCTAAGTAAAAAAGTTGGCATCATTCAGGCTGTATGTTAAATTCTAACCCGAATTGTAATTTATATTAAAGATACAAAATCGACTGATTTTCCACAAAAGATAAACGAGGATGGCATGGAACGGCAATTTGAGACCATCGAAAGGGCAAAGGTAAACGAGATAGATGAAATATTGGGGCAACCCTTTTATGTTCTGGACGATGGCTTTGTTCGAATCATAGATTATATTGGCGATGATTCATCGATTGTACAGGCAGCCCGGGTTTCATACGGTAAAGGCACTAAAAAATTACGTCAGGACAGGGGCCTGATTCGATATTTGATGCGTCACCATCATACCACGCCATTCGAGATGTGCGAAATTAAATTACACGTGCGTGTGCCAATGGATACATGGCGGCAGTGGATAAGGCATCGAACGGCTAATGTCAATGAATATTCCACACGATATTCTGTTGCAATCGATGCCGCCTATCAAACCAACCCAGATGCGTGGCGCACCCAGGGTACGGATAATCGCCAGGGAAGCGAAGGCGTATTACAGCAAAACACAGGGGAAACTCTGAGCCGGCAGGAACAGACCTTTCAAAATCAGGCACGAACCATCTATAATGAACGATTAGAGCAAGGGGTTGCTCGGGAACAGGCCCGTAAAGATTTGCCGCTAAGTACTTACACGGAAGCCTACTGGAAAATCGACTTGCACAATCTGTTGCATTTTTTAAGACTTCGTATGGATGACCACGCCCAGTATGAAATACGTACATATGCAAAAACCATCGGGGAGCAGATTGTGCGCCGATGGACACCAATAGCCTGGGAAGCTTTTCATGATTACCGGATGACCAGTGCAGCATTTTCTAAAATGGAGCTCGATTTGCTCAAAGCCATCACCGGAGGCAAAGATGAACAGGCCATAGAATTGGCTAAATCCAATGGGGTATTAAAAGAGAAAGAGGGTCAATTAAAGCCGAACCTTGAATTGCGGGAATTCGAAGCCAAACTGAAATCCATGCAAATTAAACCACCATGGTCATAAAAAAGGAGTCGACATGATACATCAATATGGTGCTGTAAAAGTTATTTTGTGTCTCCTGATAACAGGATTCGGTATGATGGGCTGCGAACATCAAACCAAATCCGTTGACACCTCATTTACAGGTGTACATGAATTTGATCCTGAACGTGATCCGGCTGTTGATCTGCAAAAGGCTATAAAGGCGGCGCAACAAACTAATAAACGTATTGTCCTGGATGTGGGGGGCGAATGGTGTGTCTGGTGCCATAAACTGGATAGTTTAATTGCCCAAAACGACTCAATCAATACACTGTTGCGGGATCAGTTCATCACCGTAAAAATTAATTACAGTAAAAAAAATAAAAACGATGAGTTTCTGAGCGGTTATCCACCGATCACAGGTTATCCCCATTTATTTATTCTGGATTCCGATGGCACATTATTACACTCTCAAAATACAGCCATGCTGGAAAAAGGTAAACGTCACGATCCGCAAAAAGTATTTGCTTTTTTTAATGCCTGGCAAAAATGAAAGTTAGGGTATGACTAATGTTAAAATAGTATGTACGATCGGTCCGGCCAGTGAAAACGAAGACATGATGGGCCGTCTGATTGGGGCAGGTATGAATGTGGCACGTCTCAATTTTTCCCATGGTACCCACGAAGAACATGCCCGCAAAATATCGACCATTCGTAAAGTTGCCCAAAAACTAAACAAACCCGTGGCCGTGTTACAGGATTTGCAGGGTCCTAAAATCCGGATCGGTACCTTTAAATCACCGCCCGTAAACCTGCGCCAGGATGATTATTTTACCATTACAACGATAGCCTGTGAAGGGGATGAGACTAGAGTCGGCACAACCTATAAGGATTTGCCCCATGACGTGAATCCCGGCGACAGTATTTTGGTGAATGACGGTCTGATCAAGCTTGAAGTCCTCGAAAAAAGCGATACCGATGTAAAATGTAAAGTGATAACCGGGGGGGCCCTGTACGATCGGCGAGGCATTAATTTGCCTGGCGTGCCCACATCAGAACCGTCTTTAACCGAGAAAGACCGTGCAGATTTGCAGTTCGGTATGCAACAGGGTGTAGATTATGTAGCGCTTTCGTTTGTGCGCAGACCCGGAGATATCGAAGAATTAAAATCTCTGATAGGTGACCAAAGTATCCCGGTCATCGCTAAACTGGAAAAACCACAGGCTTTGCAAAATCTGGATGCCATCATCAGTGTTACCGATGCCGTTATGGTAGCACGTGGTGATCTGGGTGTGGAAATTTCAACCGAACAGGTTCCCCACATTCAAAAAATGATTATCGAAAAATGCCGCAAGGCGGGTAAGCCGGTCATTACGGCCACCCAGATGCTGGATTCCATGATGAATAATCCTATTCCTACCCGGGCTGAAGCTACCGATGTGGCCAATGCCGTCTTTGACTGTACCGATGCTGTGATGTTATCCGGGGAAACCGCATTCGGTAAATATCCCCTGGAAGCGGTGCGGACCATGCATTCGATCATTAAACAAGCCGAGGCCCATCGTCATTTTTTCCGGCTGCGGTCCCTGGAAACCTCTTCCCAGCCCTTCACTTTTTCCCATGCGGTGTGCCGGGCTGCCGGTCAGAATGCTCAGGAGATCGGTGCTAAATATATTATTGTATTCACCAAGTCCGGTTACACTGCCCGCATTATGTCTGCATATCGACCGCATGTACCTATCGTGGCCATTACGGACAAGCCCGATGTGCAACGGCAGCTGACCTTGTACTGGGGCGTGCGTAGTTTGTTGGTGAATGAAACTATCCGTATGGGCGACGGTATGCAGGACCTGGAAAACGTTTTAAAGGAGCATCAATTGGTGCGGGGAGAAGATACTCTGGTGATTATCGCCGGGTCAACCATGGAAAAAGGCGGCACCAATTTATTGCGTTTGCATCGGGTATCGGATTAGCAAAAATATCGACTGTTTTTAAGGGATATCTGATGGAGCGGTTCGATGCACATGGCTAACCGTATTGCCGCCCTTTTCAATCTTTTTCAAAATCAATAGCCAGCCCCGGGTTTCAGACAAATCTGAATAAAAGATACTGAGGCCCATTCAGCATAACTGATCCGCATCGATACAACGCTATGCGTCATTCCGAACTTGTTTCGGAATCCGGGACAGGCCCAATGAAATTGATCTCCTCCGGGCAGGTGATTTACAAACACACGGAGTCACCGAAAATTAGCCACTAGCGCTTAAAGTGTTTAACCCGGATACCGTATTTTTTGATTTTGTAACCGATAATCCGCTCGGTGGCATCCAGCAGCCGGGCAGCCTGTGTCTGATTGCCCCGGGTGGATTTGAGGGCATCTTCGATCAGTTCTTTTTCGTATTTACTGACCGCTTCATCAAGTGAATGCCGGGGCATGGTGTTGCTGCTTTCCGCTGTTTGCAGTGTAGGGGGCAGATGATAGCTGTGGATGACCTGCTCCTGACAAACAATCACGGCCCGCTCGATACAATTTTCCAGTTCCCGCACGTTGCCCGGCCAGTGGTATCGCATGAGCATATCGATAGCCGGGGTGGATATACGACGCACGGATTTACCCTGCTGGCGGGCAAATTTGAGCATAAAATGATCGGCTAAAAGCAGGATATCCGTTTTACGCTCCCGTAAAGGCGGTAAAAAAATGGAAAAGACATTCAACCGATAATATAAATCCTCGCGGAAATCATTTGTTTCCATACGTTGTTCCAGATCGGCATTGGTAGCGGCAATAATGCGTACATCCACTTTAATTTTTTGCGTACCGCCTACTCGTTCAAATTCTTTTTCCTGTAAAAAACGTAATAATTTTACCTGGGTCATAGGACTCAAATCGCCGATTTCATCCAGAAAAACCGTGCCGTTCTGGGCCATTTCAAAACGGCCCTTTTTTGTGGCGGAAGCGCCGGTAAAAGCCCCCTTCTCATGGCCGAAAAATTCCGATTCAATTAACGTTTCGGGGATGGCCGCACAGTTGATGCTGATAAAGGGGTGGTCTTTACGCGGCGAATTGTAGTGGATGGCCTGAGCAATCAGTTCTTTACCCGTTCCCGATTCACCACGGATCAGTACCGTTGTATTGCCCTGACTCACCTGAGCCACCATCTCATACACTTCGCGCATGGCGTGGCTGTTACCGATGATGCGGTCAAATCGGAACTCTTCCTGCAAGCGGTGTTTTAAGACCAGATTTTCATTGAGCAGGCGCTCACGTTCCAGTTCGATTTCATTACGCAGACGAATGGGCTGCAATAAGGCAGACGCGGCCAGCTGAATAAATTTTTCTGTGTTTTCAAAGCTGCGGCCTTCGTAATAGGGCAAAGTAATGGCCAGTACGCCCAGCACTTTTTGATCCATGGCGATAGGAGCAGCGATAAAGGATAACTCCTCATTGCTCTGCTGATTCCAGGAAGCCAGTTTATTGCGGAATAACGGCTCCTGGCTGACCCGGGTAACGACGATGGTTCGTCCGGTTTCGGCCACCCGGCCGATGATGCCTTCGCCCAGCGTATACGAGATATCGGTGGTTTCTTTTGCATAACCGATAGCACTTTGCAATTGTAAAAGGCTTTCATCGGTGAGAACGAATACAGCGCCGGTTTTTATATCGTAAGATTTAAACAGAATATGCAGGGCTGCTTTCAGTGATTCATTCAGGTTGAGAGACCGGCTGACCGCCTGATTCATTTCGATTAAAATAGACAGTTTGATGTTGAGCAGATCACTGTCACTTTTTTGCGCTAAAGGGTCGGCATCATTCATTGTTTAAAATCTCCCCGTTAATATCCATAACGTTGTGTTCGATTCGGCAACAGCCCGATTTACCGTTGCCCTCGTGTGGGCGACCGTAAAAGCGACTGCGGTTGCCATTTTTTATGCGCATGATTGATGTTACAAAAATGTATAGAATAAAGCAATATACTACAAAAATGTATAAAGTGTTTTGTTTATACTGCTATGAGCGGTTATTTCAACCGGGATGGCGGTTTGTATTACATGCTCGGCAATAGTACGTAAGTTGTATTACTCGTCGAACACATTGAATTGTTCTATTGTTCTGTGGCTGTCAATTGACGAGAATACCAACTGTTTCATAGGGTTCTGCCCGTTTCTATTGTAGTGATTACCGGGGTGACCACTGTCTTAATACAAAAATGTAGTAATAAAAACCAATCTTACAAAAGTGTAAGATCTTTCTTTGCATGAATTGTGATTTTTCAAGGCTAAAGCCTTGCTTTTGTCATTCAGCCTTTTGAGAAAATTATTGGCACACCGATTGCAAAAAATGATCGTTTTATCAAAACCGCTGGCCGGAAGCTTTTATTTCTTGTAAAGCGTTTGGCAGGTATACTAACCATATGAATTAAAGAGGGATCGTATGAAGAAGGAAATCGTCGTACCCAAATATTATAAACCGTTACTGGATTTACACCAGACGGAAAAAGCCATTCGTAAAATCAAAGAATTTTTTCAGGTTAATTTATCCCTGGAATTGAATTTAACCCGCGTAACCGCTCCCCTATTTGTGAAAGCGGGTACCGGTATCAACGATGATTTGAACGGCGTCGAAGCCCCGGTATCCTTTAATGTTAGGGATTTGAATGGTGAAAAAGTGGAAATTGTGCAATCCCTGGCCAAATGGAAACGCATGATGCTGGCCGATTATGAATTTCCGCAAGGTGAAGGTCTTTATACCGATATGAATGCCTTACGTCCCGATGAGCCTTCGCTGGATAATGTACATTCCATTTATGTGGATCAATGGGACTGGGAGAGGCATATGTCCCCGGAAGAGCGATCGCTGGACTTTCTGAAACGAATGGTGCAAAAAATTTATGATGCCATCCGCCGCACGGAATTATATATCGCCAAAGAATACGCTGTTATTCAGCCGGTTCTGCCGGAAACGATCACCTTTATTCATACGGAAGATCTGGCGGAACAATTTCCCGATTTGCAACCTTTCGAACGGGAAAACGAAGTCGCCCGGCAATACGGAGCTGTTTTTATCATCGGCATCGGCGGGGCGTTGGGCGATGGTCAACCGCATGACGGCCGGGCCCCGGATTACGATGACTGGTCCACACCCACCCTCGATGCATACAAAGGTTTAAATGGCGATATTATTGTTTATAACCCCATTCTGGATCAGGCTCTGGAGCTCTCCTCCATGGGTATCCGGGTAAGTCCCGAGGCCCTGATCCGGCAACTGGAAATCTGTGATGATATCCAACGTAAAAAACTGTATTTCCATCAACGGTTGCTGAACGGTGAGCTGCCCCAATCCATCGGCGGTGGTATCGGTCAGTCAAGATTGTGTATGTTTTATTTACGAAAAGCCCACATCGGTGAAATTCAGGCGAGCGTGTGGCCGCAGGATATGGTGGAACAA
This sequence comes from Caldithrix sp., assembly GCA_014730185.1. GTDB lineage: Bacteria > Calditrichota > Calditrichia > Calditrichales > Calditrichaceae > WJIP01. The sequence continues at coordinate 7,050 of WJIP01000075.1, forward strand.
TGCCGGGCCAGCAATATTATGCTGCTGTAGATTATTATGTTCAGGACATTATTGCGCTGCCGATTTCAATGCACCGGAAGTTAATGAAGAAAATGAATATATAAGCTAATAAGGAGAAGATTATGTCTGTCAATGCATCAACCCGACACAGTATTCTTTACAAAATAGCCAATAACGGGCACGTTCCGTTTGAAGGTCTGCAGGGCCAGAAGCCCAGCCAGTTTGGCATCAACACCTTTAACGATCGTATCATGCGGGAACGGCTACCCAAAGATACCTACAAAAAATTGCAGGACACCATTCGTCGCGGCGATAAACTGGATATGAGTATCGCCAATACGGTGGCCCATGCCATGAAAGAATGGGCTATCGGCAAGGGAGTCACTCATTTTACGCATTGGTTTCAGCCGCAGACCGGATTAACAGCTGAAAAACACGATGCCTTTCTGGAAGTGGATAACGGGGAAATGATCGAGCGCTTCAAGGGCGATCAGCTTGTTCAGGGTGAACCGGATGCCTCATCCTTTCCCAGCGGAGGCGCCCGCACCACTTTTGAAGCGCGGGGTTATACGATGTGGGACCCATCCAGCCCCGCTTTTATTGTGGAAGGTCCCAAAGGCGGGATTCTTTGTATTCCGTCGGTTTTTATCAGTTACACCGGGGAAGCGCTGGATAAAAAAACCCCACTTTTACGATCCATGGATGCCATCAGTCGTTCGGCGCTCAAAGTCCTGCAATTGTTCGGCAATACGGCAGCCACCCGCGTTATTACTACCATCGGCACGGAACAGGAGTATTTCCTAATTGATAAAGCTTTCTACCATATGCGTCCCGATCTACAGGTTACCGGGCGAACCCTGTTAGGCGCGGCACCTCCCAAAGATCAGCAACTGGATGATCATTATTTCGGATCGATTAAAGAGCGGGTGCTGGCTTTTATGCAGGATGCCGAAAACGAGTTGTATAAACTGGGCGTGCCGGCTAAAACCCGTCATAACGAAGTGGCCCCCCATCAGTTTGAAATCGCCCCGATTTTTGCCGAGGCTAATGTGGGTGCTGATCGTAATCAGATTATCATGGAGGTGCTGAAAAAAGTGGCCAATCGTCACGGTTTGGCTCTTTTACTGCATGAAAAACCGTTTGCCCGTATCAACGGCAGCGGCAAGCACAACAACTGGTCCATATCCGATTCGGAAGGCAATAATTTGCTGGACCCCGGCAAAACGCCGGAACAAAATCTGCAGTTCCTGATCTTTTTAGTTGCCACCCTGCGGGCCGTTCATCAGTATGGCGGTCTGCTGCGTATGTCCATTGCTTCCGCCGGTAATGATCATCGTCTGGGGGCCAACGAAGCGCCGCCGGCCATCATTTCCGTATTTCTCGGCAAACGTTTAAGCACCATATTGGATGATATCAAAGAAGGCCGGAAAACCAAAAAAGTGGAAGATTATATTATCGATCTGGGGATCAGCAAATTACCGTCCATTTTACAGGACAATACCGATCGTAACCGTACTTCACCCTTTGCCTTTACCGGGGAAAAATTTGAATTTCGGGCAATCGGATCATCCGCTTCCGTATCCTTATCCAACACTATCCTTTCCGGAGCCGTAGCCGATTCTCTGGACATCATGACAGCGGATCTGGAAAAGACCATGGATGAGGGTCATAGTATTGAAGAAGCGGCATTGAAAATTTTGCAAAAATATATCAAAGAAACCGAACCCATACGTTTCGAAGGCAATAATTACAGTGAGGAATGGGAAAAAGAGGCCGAAAAACGTGGCCTGCCCAATATACGCAAAACCGGCCGGGCCCTCGATTTCTTTATCGATCAGGAAAATATGGATATGTTGATGCGCCAGGGTATTTTCCGGGAAAGTGAAATTTTCAGTCGTTACAACACCAAACTGGAACAGTATATTACGGCTCTGGAAATTGAAGCGCAGACCTTTTGCGATATGGTTAAAACCAAAATTATGCCGGCCGCTTTTGCCTATCAAAAACAATTGCTGGATGTGATCAGGGGGATGAACGATATGCAGGGGATGCTGGAAGCCGGCGCGTCGCAAACCCAACAACGCATTTTGAAGGCCATCGTGGATCAAATCAGCGCCCTGACCGATAGCTGTGATAAGGTGGAAGATGTTTTGCACAAGGGCGAAGCTATGGATGATTTAGGGGCCAAAGCCAAATTATTCGCAGATGAATTGGCCGGTCTGCTGGATGAAGCACGGGATCCGGCCGATCAGCTGGAAGGCATCATCGCTGATGACTTATGGCCGTTGCCCAAATATTCGGAGATGCTGTTTGTTTTATAACAGTGTGGCTGGGATTCCTAAAGGTTTAGCATCTTGGGCATGGATACATGGGTTAAGACATAGGTCGTATCTTCGAGGAGGATCCGTTTCTCCGGGCATTTCTACCAAAGGTGGCAATGACGGTTTCAGGGTCTCAATACAGAATCCTCAGGCCGTGTCGCCCCACGGCCTACCCCCTCTCAATTTCGAACGAAGTCAATGGTTAGGTCCGCTGCTCCATGACGGCTACTGAGGCCATTACTTCCTAATAAAAAAAGATGGATGTTTTTACCAAAATATTACAATCCCAAGGCTTGTTTACGTTGCAGTATATTGTTTTTTTGACTATGCTTGAGCCGTCAAGCGCAAAACGATTACGAAAGGATGTTGATGTCACGCCATCAAACGCCGATAGAGGGCTGGCCCAGAAAATTTCAACTGATTGTGGGATGGGATGATAATTTGCAGACATACTTTGCCC